>JBHEPB010000273.1:0-8843 GCA_046260515.1 Binatia bacterium | reverse complement strand
GGGCGGAGCTTTCCGCGGCGCAGGCGACACGTGGACGCCGCTGGTCGGCGCGGCCATCGGCAACTGGGGTTTCCGCGTTCCCTTGGCCGCCCTGGCGGCCGCGTGGCACATGCCGCTGGTGTGGCTGTGGTCGGTGCTGGTGCTGGACCACGTGGCTCGCATGGCGCTGCTGGCCTTCGAGTTCCGGCGCGGGGGGTGGAAGAGGCGGGCGATGGCGCCGCGCCGCGCCGTGCCGGTCGCCTGAGCGTCCCTACGCTTGGCGATTCGGGCGGGCCGAAGGCGCGGCGCTTTCGGCGGCGGGCCTACTTCCCGGCACGATTCGACGAGATCTGCGCCGCCGCTGCGGCGATCGTATCGGTGTACTCCGCTTTCACCCGGTGTGGCGCCAGCAGGTTCCCGATTCGCGCCTTTGCTTCGCGAAGCGTGATCTCCTCGTCCATCGAGACCAGGATGCAGGCGATCTTGTCGCTGAGGCGGCCGATGGCCGGGCGAATCTTCGACGAGAGCTCTTCGGCAGCGCGATTTCGCTTCGCTTCGTCGGCAGGCGTCGGGACGGCGCTCGGCGCCGCCAGGGTCGCCGCCGCCGTCGCGTCGCCTTCGGTCGTCGGCTCTTCGCCGGCCGGCGGGCGAAACTTCACGACGCCCGGTCGCTGGCGGGCGTCGGCCTCGGCCAGGGCGCGCTGAGCATCCTTGCCCGCAGCGATCATCGCCTGGAAGAGGTTGCGCACGAGGTCGGGCTGGGGCGGAACTTCGGCCGGCGCTGGCTTGGCGCCCCCGGCGAACATCGCCTGGCGCGCGGCGAAAGCGGCGGCGACAGCGCGCTGGGCTTCCTCGTACACCACTTCCTCGCGAGCGGTGTCCTCGACGGGCGATCCGGCGGCCTTCTTCGCCTCGTAGACCAGCGGCATCAGGGCGAGGCGCTCGGCGACGGCGTCGGCCAGCGCGGCGAAGGGTTCGGCGGTGGCGCGGGTGGCTCCGGTCGGCGAGCTCGACGGTTCCTCGCCGAAGTGGCGGCGTCTCAGGTTTTCCAGGGTGCCGTCCTTCTCGCGGGCCAGGATCCAGAGGTCCAGTTCCATGGCCAGTTCGCGGCGTTCGGCTGGCAGCAGGTAGGCCTTGCGGTCGTCGCTCAGGGGACCGATGCGGACCGCGTCGCGCATCGGCTCCGTCCACACCCTGGCCTCGAAGTTGTCGGTGACGACGGCATCGAAAGTGCGGTCGAGCAACGCCATGCGAACGGCGTCGTTGTCGGCCAGCGACACCACGTCGGCGCGCTTCAGCGCCTCCCGGGCGACGCGCTCGAGGTGGCCTCCGGCGTTGACGGCGACGCGGCGGTGGGGCCGGTCGAGTTCCTCGAAGTTGGTGATGCCCGAGGCCTTCCACGTGACCGCGATGGCGTAGGTGGCGGCGACCGGCACGCTGAAGCGGCCGCCCACGCTTCGTTCCACGCGTCGCGTGATGCCGCTCATGGCGACATCGAAGGAGGCGGCAGCCAGGTCGCGGGAAAGGTCGGGCCAGCGGAAGGTGACGAACTCGAGGCGATAGCCGCGATCAACGGCGAACAGCCTGGCGACTTCGATGTCGAAGCCTTCCAGGGCGGGGGCCGATCCCGGCGTCGAAGCGGTGCGGTTGTAACTGAACGGCGCGTAGTCGCCGGAAGTCGCCACGCGCAGGAGTTTGCCGGCTTGCGGCGTCTCGGAAGCACCGGCGCCGGCGGCGAACGCTGCGGCGAGGAAGAGCGCCTGTAGAAAGGCGCGTCGCCGAAGCCGGCACTGCGCCGGCGGACGCCGCCTGAAAGCCGCTACTTCCACGCCACCAGATACACGACCCAGGCCGGGTCGGCATCCCCGCGAGCGCGCTTCAGGTACACGCCGTTGCCCTCGCCGGTCTTGCGGTCGGTGGCCTCCCAGAAGACGTCGGAGGAGGAGAAGCCGGCTTCCGCCAGCAGTTCCCTCAGCTCGGGAAGCGTCCACAGTCTCCACTCGTAGCGGAAGGCGTTGCGCATCTCCGAGCCGTCGCGAAAGCGGAAGTGGATAGCGAAGCTGCAGCGGTGGGACACCGGATCGAAATCCACGTGGTCCCACACGTAGCGGAACTTGCCGAAGGAAGTCTCCTCTTCGCGGTCGTCTTCGAGCACTTCCGAACCGCCGAGCACGTCCAGCACCAGCATGCCTTCGGGCTCGAGGCAGCGGCGCACGTGGCGGAAGTAGGCCTTCAGCTCTTCGCGCGTGTAGAAGCAGAAGTAGGAAAAGTTCTGGGCCGCGATGATCTCGGCCCTGGAGTTGGTGGTGCGCACGTCGCCGTGGACGATGCGCAGGCGCGACGACTGCTCGTCGGTGATCTTGCTGCCGAAGCGTTCGGCGCCCCACACCAGCGGCTCGGCGTCCAGGTCCACGCCCACGGCCTTGCGCGTGGGAGAGCTCTTCACCCAGTCGTAACAGACGGCCGCGGTGCCGCAGAAGTCCTCGCGCAGGCTGGTGGGACGGCGCCCGTAGTGGGCGCGGTAGGCGCGATCGAAGAAGGCCACTTCCACGTCGGGGGACTGCACGGAGCGGACGTAGAGGTCGTACTTGTCGGCAGCGGCGGCCATGGTTTGGCGCCCGGCCTTGACGGCGGTCGAGGACTTGCGGTTCTTGGGCATCGCGATCCTGTAGCGGGAAAGCCGGACGAAGACGAGCGGGCCTGTCCGCAACCGCGGGCCGGCGAGGGGCCGGGGCCTCAGCGAACGAACAGGCTGTAGGTGGTCATCACCGTGGTCGCCGCCAGCAGCAGCTGCATGGGCGCGCCGAAGCGGATGAAGTCGCCGAAGCGGTAGCCGCCGGGCCCGAAGACCATGAGGTTGGTCTGGTAGCCGATGGGCGTCATGAAGCTGGCCGAGGCGGCGAACATCACGATGTAGCACATCGGCTTCGGATCGATGCCGGCGGCCTCGGCGGCCGACATCGCCACGGGGAAGAGCAGGGCGGCGGCGGCGTTGTTGGTCACCATCTCGGTCAGGATCATCACCGCCAGGTACACGCCCGCCAGGGCCCCGAGTTTGCCGAACGGCGCGGTGGTCTCGACGATGAAGTGGCCGAGGGTCTCGGCGGCGCCGGTCACTTCCAAGGCCTTGCCCACGCTGAAGGCGGCCGCGATGGCCAGCAGAACGTTGAGGTCGAGGGCCCGCCGGGCCGTGGGACCGCCGAGGCAGCCGGTGGCCATCATCGCTCCCGCGCAGACGAGGCCGGCCAGCAGCAGGTTGGCGTAGCCGGTGGCGTTGCTGACGATCATCGCCAGCAGCAACAGGGCGGCGATCCAGCCGCGGTCGTGGCGCACGGGCGCGCTGCGGTTCACCTGGCTGATGAGGGCGAAGGCCCGGTCGTTGCGGTAGGTGTCGAGGAAGGTGGGCTGGGTTTCCAGCAGCAGGGTGTCGCCGAAGCGCAGCTCGATGTCGCCGATCTTGCCGCGCAGGCGTTCGCCGCTGCGGTGGACGGCGATGATGGCTGCCTTGTAGCGGGTGCGGATCTTGGCCTCTCGCACGGTCTTTCCGGCCAGGGGCGAGTTGTAGGCGACCACGGCTTCGACCAGGCGCCGGCCGCTGGCCGGGCCTCCGATCTTGCGCACCTGGTCGTCGGCCGCCGGCACCAGGCCGCGGAACTTTCTCAGGTCGACCACGCTCTCGAGCACGCCCACGAAGACCAGCACGTCGCCGGCCCTCAGCCTGGTCTCCGGCGAGACGGCGGCAATCGACTCACCGTCGCGCTCGATCTCCACCAGGTAGAGGCCCGGCAGGTGGCGAAGCCCGGCGCCCTCGATGGTGGCGCCGACCAGGGGCGAGCCGCCTTCCACCTGGAAGGCCACGCTGTAGTCGCGGGGATTGTCGGGCAGCTGGGCCTTGCCGGTGCGGTCGGGCAGCAGCCAGCGCGAGCCAAGCGTGATGTAGACCAGGCCGATCACGACCACGATGGCGCCGATGGGCGCGATCTCGAACATGTTCCAGGCCATGTCCGGGAAGCGCCTGGTGGCCATGCCGGTGACGACCAGGTTGGTGCTGGTGCCGATGATGGTGAGGGTGCCGCCGAGGATGGTGGCCCACGACAGGGGCATCAGCAGCTTGGAGGGGCTGACGCCGATGCGCTTGGCCCAGTCCTGGACGATGGGCAGCATCATGGCGACGACGGGCGTGTTGTTGAGGAAGGCGCTGATGCCGGCCGCGGGAATCATCATGCGCACCTGGGCGGAAAGCACCGAATCCGGCCGGCCCAGCACGCGTCGCACCACCCAGTCCATGGCTCCCGTGGACTCGATGCCGGCCGCCACCACGAAGAGCACGGCCACCGTCAGCATGCCTTCGTTGCTGAAGCCCTCGATGGCCTGGGCCGGCGTGAGGATCCCGAACAGCATCAGCAGGGTCATGGCCCCGACAAGGACGAGGTCGGGGCCGGCCACGCCGCGCACCATGGCGGCCACGGCGCCGAGCATGACGGCGATGGAGATCCAGGCTTCGAAGGACATATCGGGCGAGGCTACCGGAGGCCGCAGCCCGTGTCACTGAACGAGGGGCGGGCGATCGCTGCGGACGAGGCGATCCACGCGCCGGTCCACCGCCTCGAAGAAGCCGTTGAGGGCGCGGAAGACCAGCCAGCGAAGCGGCTCGGGCGGAGCCGGCAGGCTACGGCGCAGCCACAGCGCCGACCCGGGCCCGTCACGGCCCGAGGCCAGGTCGGCGAGCATGCGGCCGGCGTAGCTGGCCATGGCGATGCCGTGCCCGGCGTAGGACATCGAGTAGAGGATGCGGCTGCTCTTTCCGGTGCGCCCCACCACCGGAAGGAAGTCGAGGGCCAGCGCGATGCGGCCGCCCCAGGCCGCGCTCACCTCCACGTCGGCCAGTTCCGGGAAGCGTCCGCGCAGCACGGCCTCCAGGCGCAAGGTGATGGCCGAATCGCGGTCGGGCAGGGTGCCGCCGTCGTAGCCGTAGCGGATGTGCTTGGAGCCGCCGACGATGCGGTTGTCGCGCGTGAGGCGCCAGCTCTCGAGCACCTCGTGGGCGGTGTAGACGCCTTCGCGGTGGCGCCAGCCCACGCGGGCCAGCTGCTCCGCCGTGAGCGGCGCCGTCTGCAAAAGCTGCACGTAGATCGGGATCATGCGCGAGGGCAGGGGACGGGGAAGGTCGAGGCCGGTCGAGTAGGCGTTGACGCCGAGCACCAGCAGGTCGCCGCGAGCTGAACCGTTGGCGGTGCGTGCACACGGCGTCTCCCCGTCGTCGATGGCCACCACCGGGGAGTGCTCGTGGATGGCGACGCCGGCTTCCAGGGCCGCCCGGCGCAGCCCGCGGACGTAGAGGCCCGGATGCAGGATGCCGCCGTGGGTCTCGTGGAAGCCGCGCAGGAAACCTCGGGGGAGGCCGCGCTCGCGCATGGCGCCTTCGTCCAGGAGGCTGCCCGGCAGGCCGAGGACGCGCGCGGCTTCAGCGGCGCGGTCCACGGCGGCGAACTGCCGGGGGTGCACGGCGGCGATCACGTTGCCGACGGCTTCGTACTCGCAGTCGATGGCGTGGCGGCGCATCAGCTCTTCGACCTCGCCGATGGCGGTGTCGGCCAGGCGCACGTAGGTGGCGGTCTTTTCCTTGCCGAAGAGGCGCAGCAGCGTGGGTACGTCCTTGCCGATGGTGGGCGTGAGGTGGCCGGCGTTGCGACCGCTGGCGCCGAAGCCGCAGGCCTGGGCTTCCAGCAGCACCACGCTGCGGCCTTCGGCGCGCATGGCCAGGGCGGTGCTGAGGCCGGTGTAGCCGCCGCCGACGATGACGACGTCGGCGCGGACGTCGCCCACCAGCGGGGCGGTGGCTTCGGGGGGATCGGCCAGCCAGGGGCTGACGGCGGGGTCGGTGCCCCTCGGCGCGTCCGATATGCCGGGATCGCTCACCTCGTGCCTCCTTCGCCGGCGGCGCCGGCGCTGCTTGTTCCGGGATCCTAGCGCCACGGCGTCGTTGAGGCGACGCCCGGCCGCCGCGCGGCTGGCGCCCCGGCGGGCACTTCCATAAAAGACCGATCGAACGTGCGCGGGCTGTCGCGCCGAAGGACCTTCCACGTTGATGGACATACTCGGACTGTCGGACCTGCCTTTCCTGCCCTCGATCGTCACCCGAGCCGAGATCCCCGAGGACATCGCCTCGGTGCAGACCGTGGATGAGAGGGCCGAGGTGTCCCCGACCGAGGTCGGCCTCGAGCCCGACGCCATCGACAACATCTGGGGCGCCGCCCTTCGCTGGTACCGCACCGGCATCCACCCCGCCCTGTCGATGTGCGTCCGCGTGCGCGGCCAGGTGGTCCTGCGCCGCTCGATCGGCTACGCGCACGGCGGCGGCCCGACCGAACCCCACGGGACGGTCAAGGTGAAGGTGACGCCGGAGACGCCGTTCAACATCTTTTCGGCTTCGAAGCCGATGGCGGCGATGGTCATCCACCTTCTCGACCAGCGCCACCTGCTGCACCTGGACGACCCGGTCTGCGAGTACATTCCCGAGTTCTGCGAGCACGGGAAGTCCTGGGTCACCATCCGCCACGTGCTCACGCACCGGGCGGGCATCCCCGTGATCCCGGACGCGGCCCTCGACCTTTCCTACCTCGAGGACATCAACAACCGGGAAGCCGTGCGCCTGATCTGCGAATCGAGGCCCACGTCGAGGGCAGGGGGAAGGCTGGCCTACCACGCGGTCACGGGCGGCTTCCTCATCGGCGAGATCGTGCGCCGCATCACGGGCAAGAACATCCGCACGGTGGTGGACGAGGAGTTCTGCAAGCCGCTGGGCTGGCGGTGGATGAACTTCGGCGTCAAGCGCCGCGACGTGGCCAAGGTGGCGACCAGCTACTTCACGGGGCTGCCGCTGGTGCCGCCTCTCGGCGGCATCGTCCAGAGCATGCTCGGCATCGACTTCGAGGAGGCTGTCGAACTGTCGAACGACCCGCGCTACCTGATGGGCGTGCTGCCGGCGGCCAACCTCATCGCCACGGCCGACGAACTTTGCGACTTCTACCAGCTCCTCCTCGAGGGCGGCGCCCTGCGTGGCAAGAGGATCTTCGATGCCCGCACCGTATGGCGGGCCACCTCGGAGCAGTCCTACGGGGAGATGGACTTCACGCTCGGTGTGCCGCTGCGCTACGGCATGGGTTTCATGCTGGGCGGCGAGTACGTGAGCCTGTACGGGTTCGACAGCCGACACGCCTTCGGCCACCTCGGGCTCACCAACATCGTGGCCTGGGCCGATCCCCAGCGTCACCTGTCGGTGGCGGTGATGACGAGCGGCAAGCCGGTGCTCTACCCGGAGATGCACCGGGGCATTGCCCTGGCCTACGCCGTTGCCGGCGCCTGCCCCAAGGACGACACGGTTCCGCCCCGGCCGGTGGTGGAGCCGAGGGCGCGGGGTGCGAAGAAGCCGGCCGCGCGCAAGGCCGCGCGCAAGGCCGCGCGCAAGCCGAAAGCCGAGGCTGCGCCGAAGAAGAAGGCGAAGGCGAAGGCCGCGTCGAGCGTGAAAGCGAAGGCTGAGGCCGCGCCGACGGCAAAGCGGAAGGCGAAGCCCGCGGGGAAGGGCGAACGAAAGAGTGCTGCGAAGCCGAAGCCGCCTTCGAACAAGGCCGGACGCAGGGCCGCAAAGAAGCGGCGCTGACTTCGGCCTGGGCAGGCGTGGCCCCGGCCGCGCGAGCCGTTCATCCTGCCGCAGCGCGCCCCTGGTCGTCGTAAAGCCGAAGCACCCACTGCAGGAAGCCCGCCGGCCGCGCCACCAGGACGTAGGCGACGGCGAACGCCGCCAGCGGGACGGCGAACGCCAAGATGTCCACTCCGATCACGAGAACCGCCAGGAACAACCGGCTGGAGAAGGTCATGAGCGGCTTCCTCCGGATGGGGCGCTAGTAGAACAGGAACGCGATGAGGAACACGGCGACGATGAGGGTGAAGTAGGCGAGGGGAAAGGCCCAGCGACAGCGGCCGTCGATGCGATCCCCCCTGGCGCTTTCGCCCCGCTTGTCCAGCACGCTGACCCTCAGGTTGACGACGACCGTTGCGCACATCGTCACGAAGCTCAGGCTCAGGAAGCCGTGGATGAGGGTGACGTAGGCGATCGCCGGCAGGTGTTCGCTTATCGTGATCTGGAAAGCCACGCCCGTGAGAATGCCGACGAAGGAAACGCTGAGACGGTCGCCGAGCGAGGCCTTGTCCATCCAGAACACCGAAAACGACAGCAGGACGATCACGAACAACGGGAAGGCGACCAGCCGGATGGAGTAGAAGGCGTGCCTCTGCACGTCCGCGCCGAGGACGAACGCGGACGACACGTCGCCGGGCGCCGCCCCGGGGGCAGGTTGGTCGCGGACCGAAAGGCCGGAGCCGCGGATCCCCCATTGGGGAATCGACACCTGGTCCTCGCGGTGGACGGGGTGACCCGGCGCCACTTCCAGCCGGACCTCGTCGCGGCCGAACCCGAGGACCACGAAGATCGCTTCCAGTCGGTGGCGGTCGAAAGGAAACCTCCGCATGTCCATTTCGGACTCGGCCGAGGCCGTCAAGGTCTCGACCAGCGTGGAGGTCCCGTCGGGACGGACGCGGAGCACGACGCCGCTCTTCTCGTACATCCCCGCTTCGTTCACGAGGACCACCTGCGGGTACCAGCCCGTCGAAATCTCGTTGACCTGGTAGCCGCCCTGGAAGACCTTTTCGCCGACACCCTCGACCGCGGGGTCGAAGGCCTGGCGCGGGTCCTTCCACTGCAGGGTCATCACTCCCGTGAACTCGAAGACTTCGGCTTCGTCGTCGATCTCGTTGACGTCGCGCAGCTCGAATCCGGCCCGGACCACGACAGGGCCGTCCTGGGG
>JBHEPB010000271.1:0-19841 GCA_046260515.1 Binatia bacterium | reverse complement strand
GCCGCCATCGATCATGCGCTGAAGCTGGCCGACGAGGGCGCCGACGTGATCGACCTCGGCGCCGCCTCCAGCCACCCCGAAGCCGAGGCCGTTTCCGCCGCCGAGGAGATCCGGCGCCTGGAGCCTGTTCTTGCGGCCCTCGTGGCGCGCGGCGTCGCGGTGAGCGTGGATTCCTGGCAGGGCGAGGTACAGCGCTTCGCCCTGGCGGCCGGCGCACGCTGGCTCAACGACATCCGCGGCTTCGGCGACCCTTCCCTGTATCCGCTGCTGGCTTCGGCATCCGCCGGCCTGGTCGTGATGCACTCGGTGGGCGGCGGCCCGAGGGCGACGCGGGAAGTGACCGACTCCGAGTCGGTGTACCAGGGACTCGTGGCATTCTTCGACGCCCGTGTAGCCGAGCTGGAAGCGGCCGGCATCTCCCGCAGCCGCATCGTCCTCGATCCCGGCATGGGCCTGTTTCTCGGCGCCGACCCGGCTCCATCGGTGCTGGTGCTGAGGCGTCTACCGGAACTGCGGAGCCGCTACGGGCTCCCCGTGTTCATCTCCGTGTCGCGCAAGTCCCTGGTGGGCCGCCTGGCCGGTCGCAGCGTCGGCGCCCGCGACGCGGCGTCCCTGGCCGCCGAGCTCTACGCCGTCGAGCAGGGCGCCGCTTGCATCCGCACCCATGAGCCCCGCCTGCTGCGAGACGCGCTGGCGGTCCTGGAGCAGCTGCGCGGCGACCCGTCCGGACGTCCGCGGAGCTGACCGATTTTTGGGACGCGATTGTCGGAGCACACGCCCGGAAGATCGTGGCCGTGGGGCCCCGCCGCGTGATCTATGAAGCGACAGTCCGGCTGCTCCGGAGCGAGCAAGCCTGACGCTGTCGGCTCCTGGGCGCCTGCCTGCTTCCGTTCAGCGCAGTTCCCAGCGCACGCCGTGGGGTTTCAGGGCGTCGAGGAATTCGACGGCGGGCAGGGCCTTGCCCGTCGTCATCACGCCGCCGTCGCGGCCGCGACCGTCGGCCAGCCACGCGGCGGTCTGGGCGGCGGTGACGCCCGAGATGGCGTAGACGTCGCGACCGCTGGCCACGAAGACGTGGCTGCCGGTCGGCGACTGGCCGTGCACGAACACCTTCCACGTATTGGCTGCGCGCTCGCCCTCGCGGGGATCGCGATGCCACCTGGCCAGCAGGCGGTCGAGGGTGGCCAGGCGCGAGGGCTTGAGCATTGCCCGCAGGCGGGGCTGGGCATGGGCCAGCGGCGCCAGAATCCGTGCCGCGCCCTGCGAAAGCAGGATGTGGCAGGTGGCAGACTGGAGGGGTGCGATGTCCAGGGGCAGCGTCACCGCGTCACCGCCGGGAATCACGACGGCGTAGTAGGGGTTCTTCTCTCCCGGAAAGCGCACTTCGCGCGCCTGCCTTTCGGTGGGAAGGGGAATGAGGGCGCCGTCGCGGAAGGCGACGAGCTCTTCGCCGAGCATGGCCAGGGCGCTGCGCGCCGTGCCCACCGTCGGCCGAAAGCCGTCGGCAAGATAGTAGGAACTCATCGTCAGCAGGGGCCCGCAGCGCTCGTGGAGAAGCGCGGCGCCGAGGTAGCTGAAGGTGTACTCGAAGGCCGCGCCGGTGACGACGGTGGCTCCCGTGCTGATGGCGCGCCGGTGGAGCTTCTCGTGGACCTGCATCTGGAAGGATGCCTCGCCGGTGGTGTCCACGTAGTGAACGCCGAGATCGACGGCGGCGCTCGCCATCGGCATGCCCCAGCGGCCGAAAGGACCCACGGTGCTCACGACGGCGCGGACGCCGCCGAGGGCTTTCATCAGCGCGGCGCTGTCGTCCGCTTCGGCGACACGCACCTCGGGTCGCGAGGGCAACTGCAAGGAAAGGGCTTCGAGGGCCGCGCGGTTGCGCCCGCCCACAAGGTAGCGCCGCCCCGCCTCCTCCAGCGCCCGAACCACCAGCCGCCCGGTGTACCCCGTGGCCCCATAAACAAGAATGGCTTCCATGAATCGCGCGGTCGCGCGCGCAGCCTGTTAGTGGATACCGTGGGCGGGCGCGAGAGCTTCGGGGGCAACGTGCATGCGTCGGAGGGCGGCCTCCCACATCAGGTTGGGCGGCGTCTCGAAGAGGAAGTCGGCATCGACGTCGCTGTTGACCCAGGCCGTTTCGGTCAGCTCGCGTTCGAGCTGGGCCGGTCCCCAGCCCGAATAGCCGAGGAGGAAGCGAACCCGCCTCGGCGGGTGCTTGGCCAGTTCGCGCAGGGCGTCCGGCGCCGACGTGATGAAGAGATCGGGCAGGATCTCCCGCGTCCCCATCCCGTCGAGCCCCTCGACCTTTTCGTGCAGGACCCAGCCGGTTTCCGGCTGCACCGGTCCTCCCGACCACGCCACCTCGCCGCGGGTGCCCTGCCAGTCCACGTCGATGGATTTCAGCAGGTCGCCCACCGGCGTGCGTGTGGGGCGGTTGACCACGAGGCCGAAGGAGCCCTCGGTCCGGTGCTCGATCATCAGCACGACCGAGCGGTCGAAATTGGGATCGCGAAGCTGGGGCATCGCGATGAGGAGACCCGGGGCGACGTGCAGTTCTCCAAGCATGGTTGATTCTGTACACACGGACCGCCCTGGCAGCAAGGGCCGGATTGGGCGCAAGCTCTTGCGTCGGCAGCGCGCGAGGGGATAGCTCGGCGGCGGGCGCCAAGGTCCGCTGCGCCCCGACGCGGCAACGGCGGGAGCTTTCGGCGCGCTGCGTCGCGAACAGCGCGGTGGCACGAACGCCAAAGGAGAACGACGATGGAATACGGCGTGCTGGTTCCCCAGGGATGGCGTCTCGACCTGATGGGCGTCGAGGGCGACGCGGCAAAATGGAAGACCTGCGACCGCGTGATCCGCGGCCTCGACGAAGCCGGTTGGGATTCGCTGTGGGTCTACGACCACTTCCACACCGTTCCGCGCAAGGAAATCGAGGCCACCTTCGAAGCCTGGACCCTGATGACGCACATGGCCGCGGTGACGAGCCGCGCGCGCATCGGCCAGCTCGTGACGTGCAACGAATACCGCCACCCGGCCTACCTCGCCAAGATCGCCGCCTGCGTGGACGTGATGAGCGGCGGCCGCCTCGATCTCGGCCTCGGCTGCGGTTGGTTCCAGGAGGAGTTCGACGCCTACGGCTACGACTGCCGGCCCATCGGCCAGCGCCTGAAACGGCTCGGTGAAGCCCTCGAGATCCTGAAACGGATGTGGGGACCGGACGACATGGCCAGCTTCGAGGGCAAGCATTTCCGCCTGAAGGACGCCGTCTGCCGTCCCCGGCCCCTGCAGAGCCCGCATCCGCCGATCCTGATCGGCGGCCGCGGCGAGAAGGTGCTGCTGCGCCTGGTGGCCCGCTATGCCGACGTGTGGAACTACAACGGCAACCGCGACGAGTTCCCCCGCTACCGCGAGATCCTGAAGGACCACTGCCTGGCCGTGGGCCGCGACTTCGAGGAGATCCGCATCACCGCCATGGCCGGCGGCATCTGCTTCGACAACGAGGTGGAGGAGGACCGCTTCTTCGACAGCATCGCTGCCCAGGGAATGCCCAAGGAAGCCCTGCTCAGCTTCGTGTCGTGCAAGGGCACGCGCGAGAAGTGCGCCGAGTTTCTCTACGAGTACCGCAAGATGGGCGTCCAGGGCATCGTCTTCTACTTCAATGACATCGCGTCCTTCGGCAGCGGCCACTCCCAGGCCGAGCTCTTCCGCAACGAGGTGCTTCCGCTGGTGGGATAGGCGCGACGCAACTCCGAAGTTCTCCTTGAAGGTGCGCACGTCCACCTCGTGGCTCCAGGCGGTGCGCGGCTGCGTTGCTCCTTGTTCTTCGCGGGCGGGAGGGTTGGTTCAGCGCGCGTTGGTCGCGCCCTGGCGGACGAGTTCCTCGACCGGCCTGCCTTCGCGGAACATCCTCAGGAGGTCGTCGGGGTCGTATTCGACCCCGATGGGATTGGCCGCGAAGGCTCCGCTGCGGAACCAGGCGTCCAGCGCTTCGTTGGTCGCGAAGTTGTCGATCTGCAGTTCCACCCGCGTGCCGTCGGGGTCACTGTAATACATCGAGGTGGTCGGCCCGTGGTTGATGCACCACACCGGGAGGATCGCGGTCGCTTTCAGCCGTTCGTAGGTGGCGAGAAGGTCGCCGAGGGAGTTGTAGGTGAAAGCCACGTGGTCCACGCCGGCGGCGCCCGGGTCGAGGTCGGCCAGCTGGGGCAGGTTCACGAAGGCCACGCGGTGGTGCTCGTCGTCGTAGGTGACGAAGGTGAGCATGGCGTCGGCGAAGACGGTCCTGGCCCCGAGCACGGCCGTGTACCACGCGACCATGGCGTCGTAACGGGGCGTGCGAAAGACCAGGTGGGCGAGCTTGGCGGGCGCGATGGCACCCGTCGCGTCGTCGGCGTTCTCGTTCATGCTTGTCTCCTCGACAGGGTTTCGGCAGCGGTTTCGGCCGGATCCACGGCCAGTCCGTTCATCAGCACCTCGAGCACCCAGGAAATGTGGGTTTCGGTGACATCGACGTCGTGGACGTCCACGTCGTAGAGGCGTGCGATCAGGGGCGAGGCGCCGAAGAAGTGCGCGACGGCGCCGACGGCGATGCTCGACAGGTGCACGGCGGGGATGGGGCGGATCTGCCCCTTGGCCACCGCAGCCTCGATCACGCGGTCGAGGCGCGCGTGCTGGGGAGCCAGGTGACGCTCGACGATCCAGTCCAGGCGGTCGCCGCCCGAGCGGACCTCGTTCAGCAGGATCATGGTGTGCAGGGGATGGCGCGCGGTGAAGTGGGCGAAGCCGCGGCACAGCAGCCTCAGCGCGTCCACCGGTTCGAGCCCGGCGGAGGCTTCCTCGAGCACGACGAGGCTGCGGCCGAGGTCGCCGAAGGCATAGTCCACGGCGGCCCGCCACAGGTTGTCCTTGGAACCGAAGTGGTAGTGCACCAGCGGGTGGCCGATCGAGGCCGCGCGGGCAATCTCCGGAATCGACGCGCCGTCGAAGCCGTCGCGCGCGAAGATGCGCAGCGCCGCTTCGAGGATGGCGTTGGGCGTGGTGCCCGCGGCGGGCGCGGGACGGGCGGCGTCGCGGACGGTGGCCGCGTCCTTCGGGCGCGGGGCGGCGATTCGGCGACGGGCGGAGTTGGCGCTTCGGGCAGGGGCCTTGGTCATGCCGCGTTCTCCCGGCCGCGAGCGGAGTCCGGCAGGGCGAGCACCGCCCGGAAGACATCGTGCAGCACGGTGGTTGCGGCAGCGTCGTCGTCGGCCGCGCCCGCCTGGCGCCAGGCGACGTGGCCGTCCGGACGCACGAGGATCGCTCCATCGCTGCGGATACCGCTGGTGAGGGCCCAGGCTCCGGTGTCGTCCGCGTAGTCGCCTGCTTCCGCGCCGGCGGGCGCGATCACGGCGATGTCGAGTTCGAAGCCGGCGCGTCGCACCAGTTCACGGGCCGCGCGGATCCACGCTTCGCCTTTTGGGCCGGTCAGCAGCGTGAAGCGGCCGCCGCCGGCGACGTCGTGAGTAGACACACGGCGATCGCGGCGGCGCAGCCAGGCGTGGGGAAGACGCGAGCCCGGCCGGGCGGCGGGCGTATAGACGCGCACGTCCAGGGGCGGAGCCTCGCTGCCGTCGGCGACGAGGGCGCCCGTCTCGTAGCGGAAGCCGAGGTCGAGCCCGCCGAAGTCGAAGTGCTCGGCCTGGGCCTGGATGACTTCGTGCACGGCCTCGCGCTTGGCCCGCGCCGCGTCGCCGTCGCCGTCCATGCCGTAGTCGAGACGCGTCTCGTCGCCGCTCATCACCGCTTCCGGATCGACGGGCGCCAAGGTGGAAACGCCGAGCACCGCGTCCACTTCCATCATCCGCATGGCGTTGCGCAGGCTCTGGTCGCAGTTGCCCTGGGCGACCGGGCGCCTTTCTTCCTCGTAGCTGTCGAGAAGGCCTTCGCCGGCCTGTTGGCGCAGCACGGCGGCCAGTTTCCAGGCCAGGTTGTGGGCGTCCTGGATTCCCGTGTTCATGCCGAGCCCGCCCGTGGGCGGAAAGCGATGGGCGGCGTCCCCGGCCAGGAAAACCCGGCCGGAGCGATAGTGTTGGGCCACTTGGGCGCTCATGTTCCAGTTGCCCACCGCGGTGACGCGGAAAGAAGCGCCGCGGTCGCCGATGGCTTCGGCAATGAGGCGCTCGGCCACGGGCACGGGGAAATCCTTGGGCGTGTGGGGAGCGTCGTAAGGGACCATCAGCGCCCACGTGCGCGAGAGATCGAAGCCGATGATGGCCCCGCGTGTCTTCGCACCAGCGATCCAGAACAGCGGCCCGCTGCGCCCGCCGATCCAGCGCCCGAGGTTGGCTTCGAAGTAGATGGACACGAACCGTTGCAGGGACGTGGGCCCGTCCATCTCGATGCCGAGGTCGCGTCGCATGCGGCTGCGGGCTCCGTCGCAGGCCACGGCCCAGCGGGCGCGCACCAGCTTGTCGTGGCCGCGTTCGTCGCGAACCTGCAGTCTCACCTCGTCGCCGTGGTCCTGGATGGACTGCACTTCGTTGTCGAAGAGCACTTCGGCGCGGGCGCTGTGGCGCACGAGGTCGAGCAGGAGGGGCTCGAGGCGGTTCTGGGCGAGGTTGGCGATGGCCGTGGGGCTCTGCGCGAGTCGTTCGACGAGGGCTCCGGGGTCCTTGCCCTGGAGCGAAATGCGCCCGAGCTCGCGCCCGGCCAGGCTCTCGCACCAGGTGATCCAGCGCAGGGCCATCGGCGGCGCTGCGGCGGCCTGGACGGCCTTTTCGATGCCGAGCTCGCGCAGGATCTCCATGGTGCGGGTGTTGATGACGTGGGCCTGGGGATTGCGATGCAGTGAAGGACGGCGCTCGAAAACCCGGCTGGTGATGCCCTGGCGGTCGAGGAGGGTGGCCAGTACCAGGCCGACGGGCCCGGCGCCGATGATGGCGACGTTGATGTCCGGCGCAGTGGGCGTGCCCGGCAGGCCTGCGGGAATTGCGGTCACGGGAAGTCTCCTCTCTTCTGCTTTTCCACGGTCGCCCGGGGCGCCGTGTGGCTTCGGACCGCCGGGGCCGGCCTGACCGGATACTCAAATGAGTTGACAAGTGTGTCAAGCGGGGAAAGGAGGGCCACGGTGGGAAAAAGGCTTCCAGCGATCGTGATCCTGCTCGTGGTGGGCGCCGCCTCGATCGCGCTCGGCCGCTTCGCCCTGGACGGCCTCGCGGTCGCCACCGGCTACGCCGCCAAGCTCACCTGCTCGCTTTCCCTCACTTCCGGCCAGCCGGCCGAGGTGGTCGCCGCCGAACTGCTCGATCATGTCCTCGCGCCGGTGTCGCGGCGCATCGCCGTGACGGCCGCGGATTGCTGCGCCAGCGCCAGGGTCTTCGGCCTCCTTCACGCGAGGGCCATCCATCGCCGCGGGCTCGGCTGCACGCTGCTCGCCGGCCGTGACGAGAAGGAAATGGCGAGCCTCGGCGAACTGCCTCCGCGACCGTCACTCGACGCCGGTGTGCCGTGGCCCCTCGGTGACGCCGAACCATCGACTGCCGAACCCGCCATCGCCGCCGCCATGGACGTGGCCTTCCGTGAACTCGATGCGCCCGGCTCGGGACGGCTGCGCCAGACCAAGGCCGTGGTCGTCGCTCACCGTGGCCGCCTCGTCGCCGAGCGTTACGCCGCCGGCTACTCCGCCTCCACGCCGATGATCTCGTGGTCGATGGCCAAGAGCGTCACGGCTGCGCTGGTCGGCATCGCCGTATCCGAGGGAAAGCTCGCGCTGGCGGCGCCTGCCCCGGTCCGCGAGTGGGCGGCGGCGGGAGATCCGCGCGGCGCGATTGTCCTCGACCAGCTGCTCAGGATGTCGAGCGGCCTCGCCTTCGACGAGACCTACGGCGCCGTCAACGACGTGTCGCGCATGCTCTTCACCGAGCCCGACACCGCGGCCTACGCTGCGCGAAGCCCCCTGGCCGGAGAGCCAGACTCGCTGTGGTCCTACTCGAGCGGCACCTCCAACATCGTCGCGCGCCTGCTTCGCGAAGCGATCGGCGGCGACGTCACCGACTTCGTCCGTTACTCGCGCGAGCGCCTTTTCGACGCTGCTGGAATGACGAGCGCCTTCTTCGAGCACGACGCCGCGGGAACCCCGGTCGGCTCTTCCTTCGTGTTCATGACGGCGCGCGACTGGGCCCGCTTCGGCGAATTGCACCGCCGTGACGGGCTCGTGGACAGCCGCCGCGTCCTGCCCGAAGGCTGGGTGCGCTACGTGACCACGCCGACGCCGCGGGCGCCCGAGGGAAGCTACGGTGCCCATTGGTGGCTGAACGCCGGCGAGCCGTCGGATACCAGCCGTCGCCCCTGGCCGGCCCTTCCAGTCGATGCCTACGCCGCGCGCGGCTACAGCGGCCAGTGGGTGCTGGTCGTCCCGTCGAAGGAACTGGTGATCGTGCGCCTCGGCATCGCGATCCCCGACGACGGCGACGACGGCACGGAGGAACTGGCGGCCGCGGTGATCGAAGCCCTCGCAAGGCGCTGACCAACCTCCCGGCAACGCCGCTCTTCAGGCCCGCTGTCCGGCCGCACGCCGGCCAGCGCCCCAATCCCTCACGTCCTCGATGATGAGGTAGAGGCAGGGCACCAGCACCAGCGAGATGAAAGTGGCCGCCACCGATCCGAATCCGATGGAGATGGCCATCGGCACCAGGAACTGGGCCTGGAGGCTGCGCTCCGCGACGATGGGCACCAGCCCGATGAAGGTCGTGGACGACGTGAGGAAGATGGCGCGGAAGCGCGCCGGCCCGGCTTCGCGCACGATCTGGCGCACGTCGCCGCCCTGGATCCGCCTCTCGTTGATGTAGTCCACCAGCACCAGGCAGTCGTTCACGATCACTCCCACCAGCGCGACGATGCCGAACATGGACAGGAAGTTCATGTCCAGCCCGAAGAGCCAGTGGGCGAAGACGGCGCCGACCAGCCCGAAGGGGATGGCGCTCATCACCATCAGCGGGTGGATGTAGGATTTGAGCGGAATCGCCATCAGCGCGTAGATCATCACCAGGCTGACGCCGAGGCCGGAGATCATGCCGGACAGGGCTTCGCGCTGTTCCCTCTGCTCGCCCTCGAAGTCCCAGGACAGGCCCTGGTAGTCCGACAGAAGGCCCGGCAGGGCGGCCTTCTGCAGGTCGGCGACGATGCGGTTGGCGTTGCCGGCGGCCGCATCCACCTCGGCCGACACGGTGACCACGCGGCGGCGGTTGGACCTTTCGATGACGGCGAAGCCGCGACCGTGCTCCACGCGCGCCACGGTGGCGAAGGGAACCTCGGCGCCCTGGGGCGTGCGGATGCGCATCTGTTCGAGGGTGGCCAGGGAGCGGCGACGCGCTTCGGGGTAGCGCACCATCACCTTGATGTCCTCGCGTCCGCGGGCGACGCGCTGGATTTCCTCGCCGTAGAAGCCCTGGCGAACCTGGCGGGCGAGGTCGGCCAGGGTGAGGCCGAGGGCCTCGCCTTCGGGCGCGATCGCGAGGCGGATTTCCTGCTTGCCCGGCCGGAACGAGTCGCTCACGCCGTAGACGCCGGGATAGCCCTCGAGGAGGTTCTTCAGGCGCGTCGAGGCTTCGCGCAGGTCGTGCATGTGCGAACTGGAGAACTGGATGGCGATGGGCGGCCCGGGGTTGAAGAGACTGGCCGTGTAGAGAAGCTCGATCGCGTCCGGCACCGGGCCCGTCAGCTCGCGCCAGCGCCGCGCCACCGCGGCACTGTCGAAGCTCCGCACCTCGGCCGAGGCCAGCTGGATGTTCACTTCGCCGAGGTGCGCGCCGCTCGATCCTCCGCCCTGGAGTCCGGCGTGCTGGCGCTGGGCGGCGCGGTAGGGCTGTTCGCCGAGCGAAGTGAGGAGGTGGCGGAAGGGGCCGTCCTCGGTGTCGTACTCCTGCGCGAGTTCGGCGCGCAGGGTTTCGGCGGAGGCTTCGAGGCGCGCCAGCACGTCGGCCGTCACTTCCTTGGGCGTGCCCTGGGGCATGGTGAGAAGGGCGACGACGTTGTCGGCCTCGGCCTCGGGGAACCAGGTGAGCCCCACCCAGCCGCCGCTGATGGCCGCGAGTGTGAACATCACGATCGAGAAGGCTCCGGCGGCGGTGACGTAGCGCCAGTGCAGGGCCTTCTCGAGGAAGGGCCGGTAGGTTTCCTCGATGAGCCACTGCAGGCCGCCGTTGCAGCGGGCCTGCACGCCCCGCCACCACAGCGGGATGCGTGCGGTGGGCGCCTCGTCGTGCTCCATCACGTGGCGAAGGTGGGCGGGCAGCGCGAGCTGCGAGTCGATCAGCGAGAACAGCAGGGCGGGGATCACGGTGAGCGGGAAAACCCGCATGATCTTGCCGGTGGCTCCCGGCAGCCAGGCCATCGGCAGGAAGGCGGCGCAGGTGGTCAGCACGCCGAAGACGACGGGCAGGGACAGCTCGGTGGCGCCGCGGATCACGGCGTCGAGGCCGCGGTGGCCTTCTTCCTTCTTCTTGTAGACGTTCTCGGCGATCACGGTGGCGTCGTCCACGACGATGCCGAGCACCATGATGAAGCAGAACAGGGAGAGCAGGTTGATGGAGACGTCGAGGGTCGGCATCAGCCACAGGGTGCCGAGCAGCGACATCGGGATGCTGAAGGTCACCCACAGGGCCAGGCGCATCTGCAGGAAGAGGGCGAGGTTGACGAAAACGAGCAGCAGGCCTTGGAGGCCGTCGTTCATCAGCGTATGCAGGCGACTGCGCAGGATGGCGGCTTCGTCGTTCCAGGTGGTGATGCGGATGCCCGGCGGCATGCGCTGGGCGGCGCGATCGACGTAGTCCTGCACCACCGACGAGATCGTGAGGGCGCTTTGCTCGCCGACGCGGAAGACGTCCAGCAGCACGGCCGAATGGCCGTCGAAGCGTGTGCCCTGGTCGGTCTCGGCGAAGGCGTCGCGCACCTTGGCCACCTGGCCGAGCAGGAGGCGGGAGCCGTCGGGCCGCGTGCGCAGCACCAGGCGCTCGAACTCGCTGCCCACGTAAGCCTGGCCCTTGGTGCGCAGCAGGATCTCGCCCGCTCCGGCTTTCACCGATCCTCCGGGCAGGTCGAGGGAGGTGCGCCTCACGGTGGCCGCGACTTCGTCGAAGCTGAGACCGTAGCGGCGAAGCGCTTCCTCCGAGACCTCGACGGCGATCTCGTAGGGACGCGCTCCCACCATGTCCACCTGGCTGATCTCGGGCATGGCGGTCAGTTCGTCGCGGATCTGCTCGGCGAAGTGCTTGAGCGTCAGCTCGTCGGTGTCGCCGGAGACGGCCACCGAGATCACGTGGTAGCGGATGGTGGCCTCGGAGACGATGGGCTCCTCGGCCTCCTCGGGGAAGGTGTCGATGGAATCCACGCGCGACTTCACGTCGTCGAGGAGTTCGCGGGGGTCGGTGCCGGTCTGGGCCTGCACGGTGACGACGCCCACGTTTTCGACCGCGGTCGAGGTGATCTTCTTGATGCCCTCGAGGCCGGCGATCTTCTCTTCGACGCGGACGTTGATGGTCTCCTCGATCTCTTCCGGCGAGGCGCCGGGGTAGGCGACCTGGACGGTGACCATGTCGGTCTCGAACTCGGGGAAGATCTCCTGCTTGATGCGCGGGATCGTGAGCAGGCCGCCCACGAAGATCATCGCCACGACCAGGTTGGCCGCGACGCCGTTGGCGGCGAACCAGGCGACGACGTGTTTCACGCGCCTTTGCCTCCCTTGCGCGGGTTGCCGCTGGCCCCGGCGTCGTCGGCCGGCAGTGTTTCGGCCACCCTCACCTTCATGCCGTCCACGGCGATCTCCAGGGGCGAGATGCACACGCGCTCGCCGGCCTGCAGCCCGTCGGAGACGAGGACGCGCTCGGCCTCGCGGCGCAGCACCTTCACCTTGCGCGTGCGCAGCCGGTCCTCGGCGTCCACCACCAGCACGCGCGACTCGCCGCGCATGGCGCCGCGCGGCAGCACGGCCACCGAGGACGCGGTGCGCCCGAGAATGTCCACCTCGACGAAGAGTCCTGCCGCCAGCGGAGGACGCTCGGGATCGTCGCCGTGCCCGTAGGGATCCTCGACGCTGGCCACCGCGTGAATGGCCTGGGTGGCGGCGTCCACCTGTCCCTCCGTGCGCACGATACGGCCCTTCCACTGCCAGCGGCGGCCGGCGAACTCGGCGTGCACGACGGCTTCGGGCGCCGAGGCCGGGAGCTGGTCGTCGCGCCAGCCGAGCGGCAGGTTGAGGAAGGCGAGGTCGTCGTCGGCCAGCGGCAGCCGGATCTCGGCGACGTCGGTCGAGTACACGCGGGCCAGCGCCGCGCCGCGGGCGACGAACTCGCCGAAGTCCACTTCCTCGCTGCGCACGCGTCCGTCGAAGGGCGCGCGGATCGAGGTTCTCTCCAGGTCCTTGGCGGCCTGGCTGAGCGCCGCGCGCGCGGCACGGAGCGATGCGGAAGCCTCGGCGAGCTGGGGGGAACGCGCCACGAGGGGAGGCGGCGCGGCGCCTTGGCCGATGTCCTTCCACTCGCGAAGGGCCACTTCGCCCTCGGCCTTCTCCATGGCGATGCGAACTTCGGCCCGTGCCACCTCGGCGCGGGCGCGATCGACGGCCAGCTCGTAGTCGTGGGCGTCGATGCGCACGAGGACGTCGTCCTTGCGAAAGAAGCCGCCGGCAGCCAGGGCGGGCGCCACTTCCACGATACGGCCGGAAACTTCCGTGACGAGGTCGATCTCCGAGCGCGGCGCGACGCGGCCCTGGGTGCGCACCACCAGCGGAAGGTCGCGCAGCGCAACCTCGACCACGCGCACCAGCGGAGCCGGCGGCTCGTGCACGACGGGCACTTCCTGGGGCCGCCCGAGCAGCATCAGCATGGCCAGCAGGGCGCCGCCGCCGACCACGAGCAGGGGATAGAGGGCGGTGGGTTTCAGCCTCATGGGGTCTCCGCCGCGTCGAGTCCGCCCCCGAGGGCGAGGACGAGATCGACGCGATTGTCCAGGCGACGGCGCCGCGCCTCGAGAAGCGCGGAGGATGCCTCGAGGGCCGTACGGCGCGAGTCGAGCAGGGTCACGTAGTCCTCGAGGCCGCTGCGGTAGCGCTCCGCGGCCAGGGTTTCGGCAGCGGCGGCTTCCCGGGCGGCGCTCTCGAGGGCGAGCTCGGTGACGGCCAGGTGGGTCTCGCCCGACAGCGCACTCTCCACTTCCGCGAAGGCGACCAGGGCCGTCGATATGTAGGCCGACACCTCGGCGCCGGCGCCGGCCTTGGCCTTGCTCACCGCTCCTCGCAGGCGTCCGCCCTCGAGGATGGGCTGCATCAGGTTGGCCGCCCACGACCAGACGCCGAAGTCGCCGTCGAGAAGGTGCGTAAAGTCGTCGCTCACCGTGCCGGCGCTGCCGGTGATGGCGATGCGCGGCAGCAGCGCGGCCTTGGCGGCGGCCACGCGGCGGTCGGCGGCGTACACGTTCTGCTCGGCGCGGACGAGGTCGGGGCGCCGCGCCAGGAGTTCGGCGGGGATGCCGGCCGGCACCGGCTGGAGGCTGGCCCAGTGGTGCAGAGGACGGCCGGCTTCGCGGGCGGGATCGGCAAGCTCGGCGGCGGGATAGCGGCCGAGCAGCACTTCGAGCTGGCGCGCGGTGTTCTCCAGCGCCAGGCGGCGCACGCTGGCCCGAGCCTCGGCGCCGGCGACCTGGGTGCGCGAAAGCCGGACGTCCAGCGGCGAGCGCACGCCGAGCGAGTAGCGGGCCTGGACCTGTTCGGCGCTGGCCAGCCAGCTCGCCAGCGTGTCCTCGGCCAGGGCCAGTTGTTCCCTGGCTTCGAGCAGGGCGAACCAGGCCTTGGCGGTCTGGGCCGCCAGCGAAAGACGCGCGCCGTTCCACTCGGCCACCGCGGCGGCAAGATCGGCGCCGGCGGCTTCGCGTCCGGCCCTCACGCGTCCCCACACGTCGAGTTCCCAGCTGATGTCCAGGGAAACACCGAGGCGCGACGTCGTGCTGCTGAGGGGCGACGATACGCCCGGCGCATCGACGGGGAAGCCGACGAAGACGTCGCGCTGCCGTCCGCCGTTGCCGCCGAGGCCGATCTTTGGATAGAGGTCGGCGCCGGCGATCCTCGCGTCGGCCGCGGCCATCGCGACGCGCGCCGCGGCCACCTGAAGGTCGGGGTTGGCCTCGAGGGCCTCGGCCACGAGGCGGGCGAGGGTGGGGTCACCGAAGTCGAGGTCGTTCGCGGCCGCGGCCGGATCTCCCGTTGGTGCTCTCCAGTCGGCCGGGAGGATCAGGGAGAGGTCAGCCTTGGCGGCGATCACACCGGGACTGGTGGTCGAGGACGTCGCGCAACCGGCCACCAGTGACAAGGCCAGCGCCGCTGCTGCGACAACGGGGCTCGAACCGCCCAGGTAGACGCGAGCGCTGCCCGCGAGGGTGGCGCTCCCGTTCGCCTGCCTGCGTCGCACGATACGCTCTGTCATTCCGCTATCTCGTTCGTGGAGGGGGCACGAAGCCCCGCCGCGGCAAAGGCCACCCAGCGGCGCACGAACACTTCCGGCTCCCGCGCCGGATCGATCTGGCCGTCTGAAAGCTGGCGCACGTCGTCGCCGTGGACGAGGGTGACGGCCATGGCCGCGATCGAGAAGTGGAAGCGGTAGGACAGCTCGGCCGTGTCGAGGTGGGGCAGCAGGCCGGCCAGCTCGGCGGAGAAGCGGCGGAAGAGCTCGTCGAACTGGCCGTGCAGCAGCTTGCGCACGACGAAATCGGGATCGGTGTGGGCGCGGCCCACCAGCAGCGTCACGGCCGACCAGTCGCCGGGCCTCTCGTGGGCGACCTTGAGCAGGGGGATCAGCAGGCACTCGAGGAGGCGTTCGAGGCGGCGGGCGGAGCGGGCGCGGCCCTTCTGCGCGTTCATGGCGTCGAGGAGGGCGAGTCTTTCCAGGTTGACGGGATCGAAGCGGCGGGCGAACACCGCGCGGATCAGCTCTTCACGGGAACCGAAGTGGTAGTGGACCGCGGCCAGGTTGACGCCGGCCTCAGCGATCACGTTGCGCAGCGAGGTCGCGCTGAAGCCCTGGCGGGCGAACAGGGCCTCGGCGGCGTCCAGAATGCGTTCCCGGGTCTCGACGGTTGCCATCGCGGTTTCAATTCAAACGAGCGTTTGAATCATATGATTGAGCGCGGCGGAGGCAAACGGCGGCAGGGGGGGAAGAAGCGGGTCCGGGACCCGTCGCCCCCGCCGCCGGGCCCCCGGCCTGGGGGCGGTTTCGCGCCGCCCCGTTTTGTTGCGCGCCCCGGTTCCCCTTAAGGAGGACCGATGGAGTTCCTCACCCAGGCCATCGACATCTTCCTCAACGTGGACAAACACCTGGCCGAGCTCGCCGTCGCCTACGGGGTGTGGATCTACGCCGTCCTCTTCTTCGTCATCTTCTGCGAGACCGGTCTGGTGGTGACGCCCTTCCTGCCCGGCGACTCCCTGCTCTTCGCCGCCGGGGCCCTGTGCTCGCTGGCCGACGCTGCCAACGGGGGCATGTCGATGTGGGTGCTGGTGCCCCTGCTGGTGGTGGC
The DNA here is from genome assembly GCA_046260515.1 of Binatia bacterium. Classification (GTDB taxonomy): domain Bacteria; phylum Desulfobacterota; class Binatia; order UBA1149; family CAITLU01; genus DATNBU01. Next base: position 4,301 of record JBHEPB010000271.1, on the reverse strand, counting down.
CGCCGTCCTCGGCGACGCGGCGAATTTCGCGATAGGAACGGCCGTCGGTCCGGGCTTCCTCGAGAAGAAGAAGCTGCGTGTCATCAAGAAGGAGCACCTGGAGAGAACCCAGCACTTCTACGCAAAGTACGGCGGCAAGACGATCGTGCTGGCGCGCTTCGTTCCCATCGTGCGCACCTTCGCGCCCTTCGTCGCCGGCATCGGCCGCATGGACTACTCGCGCTTCGTCCTCTTCAACGTGGTGGGCGCTATCGCGTGGGTGGTCATCTGCACGGTGGCCGGCTACCTCTTCGGCCAGGTGCCCATCGTCCAGGAGCACTTCGAGCTGGTGATCCTCGGCATCATCCTCATCAGTGTGCTGCCGATCGTCTTCGAGGTGCTGCGCTCGCGTCGGGGGAGCCCGGCTCCCTCGGCCTGAGTCCCGCCCCCGGAACCGACCGAGCCCCCCGCTATCGCGCGCCGCACCCGAGGCCCCGGCTTCGGCCGGCAGCGTGCACGCGACGATACATCCCAGGTGCCCGTGCTTCGCCCGTCACCGTGTCGATGACCGCGGCGTAGAAGCCCTCGAGCCCGCGCGCGAGGTCCGGCGAGTTCGCCAGCGGTTCGAGGAAGTGCCGGCCGATGGTCGCGACGTAGCGATCGACGGCTGCCGAGTAGAGGGCCTCCTTGTTGCCGAACGCCGCGTAGAGGCTGGGGCGGTGCAGGTCGGTGGCCGTGGTGAGGTCGTCGCTGAGCCGGCCGTTCCCTTCCGGACGGGACGGCGCCGGGCCGCCACGCCCCGGCGCCGTCACTTGTAAATCCCGCCGGGCGCTGCCCTAGGAGGGGCATGCGAACGTTCGCGGCGGGCCTGTTCTGGATCGCCGTCCTGCTGGTCCTCCTCGTCGCGCCGCCGCTGGCGCTGCTGCTGGGCGATCGGCCGGGCGGGACGGGTTTCCTGTGGGACTTCGCCATCGCGCTGGGCTTCCTGGCCCTGACGATGATGGGGCTGCAGTTCCTGCTGACAGCACGCTTCCGCCGCGTGACGTCGCCCTACGGCATCGACATCCTCTACTACTTCCACCGCTACCTCGCGGTGATCGCGCTGCTGCTCGTGATTGCGCACGCCGCGCTGCTCGTCGTCGAGAATCCGTATTTCCTCGAGGCCTTCCACCCCTTCGTGGCTCCCGGTCATCTCTTCGCGGGCGTGGTCTCGGCGGCCGCGATGATCGCTCTTGTCGCCAGTTCGCTGTGGCGCAAGCAACTCCGTCTCCACTACGACGCCTGGCGCATCCTCCACCTGGTGCTGGCCGTGGGCGGCGTGGTGCTCGCCCTCGTGCACGTGGACGGGGTCGGCTACTACCTGGCCTCGCCGTCCAAGCGCGCCCTGTGGATCCTGATCGTGGCGACCTGGGGCGCGGTGGTCCTGCACGTGCGCCTCGTGCGCCCCTGGGGCCTGCTGCGCAGGCCCTGGCGCCTGGCCCGCATCTCCCGCGAGCGTGGGGACTCCTGGACCCTGGAACTGCAGCCGGTGGGCCACGACGGCCTGCGCTTCCTTCCCGGCCAGTTCTGCTGGCTGACGATCGGCCGCTCGCCCTTCGCGATGAAGGAGCATCCCTTCTCGATCTCGTCGTCGCCGCGCCCCGACGGCACCGTGGAAGTCACCATCAAGGAACTCGGCGACTTCACGCGCACGGTGGGCCGGCTCGAGCCGGGCACGACGGCCTTCGTGGACGGACCGTACGGGGCCTTTTCCATCGATCGCCACGACGCTCCCGGCTACGTGTTCGTCGGCGGGGGCATCGGCCTGGCGCCGCTGATGAGCATGTTGCGGGCCCTGGCCGAAAGGCAGGACCGGAGACCCCACCTGCTGGTGATGGCCAACAGCTGCCTGGAGAGGACCACCTTCCTCGAGGCGGTCCGCGAACTCGAGGGCAGGCTCGACCTGCGCGTGGTGCAGGTACTGGAGGAAGCGCCCTCGGGCTGGACCGGAGAACTCGGCTACATCGGCGCCGATCTGCTCGACCGCTGCCTGCCCGGCAACCGTCGCGACCTGCAGTACTTCGTGTGCGGCCCCACGCCGATGATCGCGATCACGGAGCGCGCGCTCTATGATCTCGGCGTGCCGATGCGCCGCTGTCATACCGAACTGTTCGACCTGGTGTAGGCGGAGGGCGCGGATGCGATGCCGGCTGGCCAGGATGCTCGCGATCGCGATCGGCCTGCTTGCGGTGGCCGTGTCGCTGTTGTTCGCTTTCGTGCAGAACCGCTGAGGGCAAGCGCCGGCCTGCGGGAGGCAGGCCACAGAACCGGAGGTTCCGATGCTGCAGAAAAGCCCGATCGCGATGCTGGCCGTGCTGCTCTGGCTGGGCGCCTGCCAGGCGGCGGAACCGGGGAATTTCGAGGAAGGCAAGCGCGTGTACGAGCGCGAACGCTGTCGCAACTGCCACTCGATCGACGGCAAGGGCAACCGCCGCCATCCTCTCGACGGTGTCGGCGGCCGCCTGGGCCCGGACGACATCCGCAAGTGGATCGTCGCTCCCCAGGAGATGCAGCCGGGCGTGAAGAAGGAAGCCTGCTCGCTTTCCGATGCCGACCTGGCGGCGCTGCTCGCCTACATGGGCAGTCTCCGGCCCTGACGAAGCCAGCGGCGAGGCCGTGGCTTCAGGACCTGGCCATGGCCCCGACCAGCCGTTCCCCCGCTGCTTCCCCCGAGCGCACGCAGTCAGGGATGCCGACGCCGCGATAGGCCGCTCCCGCCAGCGCCAGCGTGGGGTAACGCCCGGCTTCCTCCTCGATGCGCGCCACGCGCTCGAGGTGGCCGACGTTGTACTGGGGCATGGAGCGCGGCCAGCGTGTCACGACCGCATCGCGGGGCTGGGCCTTGAGGCCGATCAGTTCGGCCAGGTCGCGGCCGACGCCCGCCAGCATGCGGTCGTCGGGAAGATCGGTGGCTTCGGGGAAGAGGGCGCCGCCGACGAAGGCGCGCACCAGCACCGTGCCCTCGGGAGCACGGCCCGGGTACTTCACGCTGCTGAAGGTGCAGGCCAGCAGCGTGCGCTTCTCGCTGGCCGGAACCACGAAGCCGAAGCCGTCGAGGGCGTGCGCGATGTCGTCGCGGCGGAACACCAGGTTGACGGTGGCCGAGGAGGCGTACTCGATGCCGTTGAGGGAGCGCGCCAGCTCCGGTGCCACCCCTTCGACGATGCGCGAGGTGGCGTGGGCGGGCGTCGCAAGGCAGACCGCGTCGGCCTCGATCACCTCGTCCAGGGTCACGACGTTCCAGCGGCCGTCCGCCGGTTCGATCCTCTCGACGATGGTGCCGGTTTTCACGGTTCCTTCCGGCAGCAGTTCGCACAGGCGCGCGGGCAGCACCGACAGGCCGCGGTCCAGCGAGATGAACAGCGAATAGCGCGGCCCGGCCGCACTGCCCTCCGCATTCTGGGCGGACGCGGCGCCGCCTCGCATGGCTCGCCGCCTCGAATCGACGAGGCCGAGGATGAGGCTGCGGTGCTTCCTTTCGATCTCGAGGAAGCGCGGCATGGTGGCGCGCAGGCTCAGCTTCTCCGGATCGGCCGTGTACACGCCGCCCACCATGGGCTGGGCCGCGCGGTCGAGGGCTTCGGCGCCGAGGCGCCGTCTCACGAAGGAAGCGAGGCTCTCGTCGGCGCCGTCGCTGCGACGCGGCAGCACGAGGTCGAGGGCCATGCGCAGCTTGCCGGGCCACGAGAACAGCTTGGTGCCGACGAAGGGCGACAGGCGCGACGGCGCCATCATGTAGAAGCCCTCGGGGATGGGATGCAGCTGCTTGCCGAGGGCGACGAAGCTCTGGCGGTAGCGGTCGGTGGTGCCGACGATGCGATCGGCCAGCCCGATTTCTTCGCAGAGCGCGCGGGCCCAGGGTTTCTCGGTGATGATGGAGTCGGGGCCGAGTTCCATCACGCAGCCGCCGCGCTCGACGCTTTCGATGACGCCGCCGGCGCGCGCGCTGCCTTCGAGGACGCGGATCTCGACATCGAGGCCGCGCTCGGCGGCCAGTCGCCAGGCCCGGTAGGCGGCCGACAGCCCGGCGATGCCGGCGCCGACGATGACGATGCGCCGGCGGCTCATGCTCTCGCGCGAGTCGCGAGGGAGAAGCTCGCGTCGAAACTCACGCTGCGCCCCGCGCCGAGATCTCGTGCACGGCGTCCACGAGGGCGATCACGTTGTCCACCGGCGTGCCCGGCAGGATGCCGTGGCCGAGGTTGAAGATGTGTCCCGGGCGACCGCCCACTTCCGCGAGGATGCGGGCGGCTTCGCGGCGGATCACGGCGGGATCGGAGAAC
>JBHEPB010000235.1:0-22520 GCA_046260515.1 Binatia bacterium | reverse complement strand
GCGGTTCTCAGCGCTGCGGTTATTCTCGCTGGGGCGTCGCTCTTCGCCGGTCTTTTGACTGGATTTGTCTTCGGGATTCGGCCCAAGTTTCGTGGAGATCCGGACGAAGGGACTACTTGAGAGGATTTCTATTCCAGGTTTCGATGGTTCTCGGATCGTGTGCGCTCGGTGCTGCGCTCGTTGTACCTGCCTCTGTTCTGTTCGAGGCCGACGTATTCATATTCAACCCGTGGTTCTTCGCTCACGGAGGCTTTCTCCTGTGCTGGCCGGTACTCTCGCTCGTCAGCTATTTCGTTCTGCGTTTTACCGTCGCGTCGCTTGCGGACTCATGAGCGAGAGAGTGCACGCGATGTCTAGCCTATCGCCCAACCGGACGACCGGTCACGCGCCGTCCCACGTTCTGGCGACGGCACCTGCCGCCGGGTGCTTCTGTCGTTCCGCTTCAACCCCTTCAAGTCATCGGCACGACTGGATACGGCGGGTCAGCCGGCCGGGATTCGTGGTAGGAATCGCCCATGTCTGAATCCACGAAGGATCTTGAGGCGGAGCTGCTCAGTCTTCCGCCGGACCGACGCACCCGAATCGCGGAGCGTTTGATCGACAGCCTTGAACTCGACTGGGAGGAGGACGTGGACGGCCAGTGGATCGCAGAGGCGGAACGACGTCTTGACGAACTGGAAGTTCGACGGACATATCTCGAGTCCCGGTCCCGCTTCTACATTGGCTCATGGCACCACAAGTCCTGCGCGAAGCTGGACGCTTCACGCTTCTCCGGTGTGGTGGAAGAGACCTGCTGCGACACTGTCCCGGTGAGTGGGACCTGCGCATTGGACGGTCCCGTGGTGACCCCGGCGCCGTGACTTTCAACTACTCACTCAACCGGCCGCCCGGCCGCGCGCCCCGGCAGGCACTGGCGATATACGTGGCCGCCATTTGGTACAGTCGCGCGGCGGCAGCGGGGCGCTCGGACTTTCGACTCGCCGTGCCAAGTGCGAACTGGTAGGGCTTTCGGAGAGGTGACCCGATGCTCCGCACCATCAAAGCAGTCGTTCAGCCGGACGGCACGGTCCAGTTGCTCGAGCCCGTTCGATTAGGGGGCGCGCGGCGGGCCCTCGTAACGATCCTCGAGGACGGGGACGAGGACAGCCCCACGAACAGCGCGCTTCTCAGCGCGGCGGCCCTGGCCGCCGACTGGTCCCGGCCCGAGGAGGACGCGGCGTGGGCGTACCTGCAGCGGGCACGGTAGTTCTCATCCCGTTCCCATTCTCCGATTTGTCGCGGTCCAAACTCCGGCCCGCAGGCGTTCTGGCCGCGGCCGACCGCGACGACCTCATCCTCTGCCAGATCACCAGCAACCCGTACTCAGACAGCACCGCGGTAGAGCTTCTCCTCTCCGACTTCCGGATCGGTGCGCTTCAACGTGCGAGCTATGTACGACCCGGGAAGCTCTTTACGGCGAACTCGGCGCTCATCCTGGAAGAGGTCGGGCTACTTCTGGAGCCCGTGCGAGATCGAGTCATAGATGCGGTTGTCGCGATTCTACGTTGGCCCGTACACGCGTGATGCTCAGCCTGTCGCCCAACAACGCCCTCGAGCTGACAGCGGCCGCGCGGGCGTTCGTGCGGAGCCGTTACGTCAGCCTGGCGGCCGCTGCAGCTTGCGGCGAGCGTTGGCCTATTACAGCGGTGGTATCGTCAGGACTTGTTGCAGCGCGAGATCGGGAGCAGAATCCGGACCATGGCAAGTCCCGGTAAGACGATCGACGAGCTCCGCAAGCTTCCCGTCGCGGATCGGCTTCAGCTCGTCGAAGACCTGTGGGATAGCATTGCTGAGGATTCCTCGGAGGAGACGTTTCCCGTCACGCCGGAGCTCGCGGAGGAGCTCGATCGGCGACTTGCCGACCTTGAAGCAGATCCGGATTCGGCGATCCCTTGGGAGGTTGTTCGAGATCGCATCCGCCGGCTGTCCGGCGGGCGCGACTCGTGACGCGCAAGCTTCGGTTCTCTCCGCGCGCCGCCCGCGAGCTCGAGGAGCAATACACGTGGTACCAAGTCCAGCGACGCGGCCTTGGCGATGAGTACTTCTCCAGTGCGAGCGGTACATTCGAATCGATTCTGCGCAACCCGAACCTCTATCCAGTCGTCCGCCCCAGAATTCGACGCGCACCGCTGGAGCACTTTCCCTATTTGGTTTTCTACGCGGTGTCGGACGATGCCGTCACAATTCTCGCCATTGTTCACGGCAATCGTCATCCGAGAAGGTGGCCGCGTAGCTCTGGGTGACAGTTCACACAACCGGCCGGCCGGTCGCACCTCGGCCCATGGCCTGCGCCAGCCCGGCCGCCAGGTACTTCAGTCGTTAGGACTCACCAAGTCTGAACCCGATACGCTGACGTTTCGTTGGCACGTCCGGCGTCATCATCTGGCGGATCGCGTCGAAGACCACCTTGAACTGACGGTCGTATTTCTCCTCCAAGTCCAAGAGCTTTCGAGAGAGTTCTTCCTGAGAGAGCAACAGTCGGCGTAGTCGAACGAACGTCCGCATGATCTCGACGTTCACCGAGATCGCGCGGGAACTCTTCAGGACCGCCGACAGCATCGCCACGCCTTGCTCGGTGAATGCGTAAGGGGGGATTCGCCGCCCGCCCCAACTTGAGGTCACAATTTGTGACCTCAAGATCGCAAACTCGCGAATTGTCAGCTGAAACATGGAATGGAGGGGAACGCTGCGGTTCAAGTATGGTTCGCTCCATCGTTTCGGCAACGACGGTGGTGGCATAACTATTCACTCAACTGGTCGGCCGGAGGGGGCCCGGCCCGTGACGTGGTGGCAGAGGCGCGTTCAAAACTCGGCTCCTCGATCTGCCGAAAAACGGGCGACCGCCCGGCCTGGCTCGGCGGTGTCCCCGGTAGTTGACTGCCCTCCTTCGCCAACCCCCGCCCTCCAGCTAAGCTTGCCCCATGAACGATCTCCCTCGCGCCGACGCCTCTCTTCGCACCGCCCTGGTCACAGGGGCCTGCTCCGGGATCGGTCGCGAGATGGTCCGCCGCCTCGGCTCCCTCGGCTACGACCTCGTGGTCGTCAGCCCGCGATCGGTCGAACTGTCCGCCGTCGCCGATGAGATCCGCGCCGCCCATGGCGTCGTGGTGCATCCGGTGGTGATGGACCTGGCCGTGCCCGAAGCCGCCGGCCTGCTTCACCAGGCCTGCCGCGACCTCGGCCTGGAGGTGGACATCCTGGTGAACAACGCCGGGTTCTTCTTCTTCGGCGAGGCGGCCGACGCCGATCCCGCGCGCGCCAACGCCATGCTCCAGCTACACGTGGTGACGCCCTCGCTGCTGTGCACCCTGTTCGGGCGCGAGATGCGGGCGAGGGGCAGGGGCCGCATCCTTCTCGTGTCCAGCATTTCGGCGTGGCGCGACTTCCCGGGTATCGCCTACTACGGCAGCAGCAAGAAGTACCTGCGCGGTTTCTCGCACGCCCTGCGCAGCGAACTCGGCGTCCACGGCGTGAGCGTCACCTGCCTCGCGCCCGGCGCCACGGCCACCGATCTCTACGATCCCAACGTGGTGCCGGTGGAAAGGGCCAAGCGCTTCGGCGTGATGATGGACGCCGGGCGCGTGGCCGAAGAAGGACTGCGCGCCATGTTCGAGGGCCGCGCCGAGCACGTGCCGGGCCGCTTGACGAGGGTGATGGCCGCGATGGCCGCGCGCACCCCGCAGTGGACCGTGGACCTGATCCGCCGCCGCGCGCCGTGGCTGCCCAAGGGACGCCAAGGAAACTAGCCCGTCTGTTCGGCCTGTGCACTACGGCTGCGATCAAGTCGTGGGGGAACATCGGCTGAGCATCGCGGCACCACTTCCCTCGACCCGGCGGGGGCTTGCCTGCCCGCCCGGCGCGCAGGCAAGCCAGAAGAAAAGAAGGGACTTTCGTCCGTCGAGAACAGCATCGTCTGCATGGAAACGTGCACGATGTCACATATGGAGAGGCCGCACTGCTTTCGCCACAACGCAGGCTGCACCAATCCGTGGACTCGAGAACGGCGGGAGAGTAGCGTCCCAAGCAAGAGGCGCGGATTCACGCGGCCAACAGCTCAAGGAGAACGTTGATGTACCTTCAAGTGATAGGCGTACTGATCGCTGGATTGGTGGTGACTGCCGGGAACGCGTTCGGCGAAGGGGAGATCCCAATCCCCCACAACCCTGTCCAGGATGAAATTCCGCAGCCGCATGCCCCTTGGATCCCGACATCGGTTCACAAGGCGTCCGAGATTCGCGTTTTCAAGTACGATGGTTCCAGGCAGTGCGGGTTCGAACCCGGAGTCCCGGTGGAAGAGATGGCCAAGGAGCTCAAGAGTCTTGGTGTCGCCGTGCTTTCCAAGGAGAAACTGGCTGCGCCGATCATGGTCGCCTCGGCCTGTGGCCTGCCTACCGGATGGGCGAACGTTTACACGATCGCCTTGCGAGATCTCGCGAAAGTGGAAGCTGATACCTCCGAGAAGGGTCGGTTCTCGGTCTGGCTTTTTGAGAAGGGATCCATCTTTGTCGCGAAGTACGATGGCTCCCTTCAGTGCATGGACGGTGGCGTTCCCCTCGACCAGATGGAGAAGGAACTCACCGCTGTTGACATCATGGTACGCAGCCGGAGGTCCATGCGGGACGGATTGAGGCACATGACGGTTTGTGGAGCGACGAAAGGCCGAATGAACGTCTACGAGATCGCTCCAAGCTCGTATCCGGCAGCGAGGGTGTTGGGCTTCATGCTGATGGGCAAGGCCGATTCACAGCCAAGTGCTCTCGCGGCGGGAGATGATCTGTTTCCATGGCCGTGGTGACGCGCCGGTCCTCAGGTGGCCGCGCGGCCTGAGGAGGCCCTGGGGGCGGGACTACACCTTCGCGATCACGTCGTCGGCAAATCGCTTCAGCAGGTCGATCTTCTCCTGCAACGTCTGGTCGTCTTCGCCCACGTAGGGATTGCGAAAGCCGACGATGGCGTCGGTGATGCCGCGGTCGGCGAGGCGGCGGGCGCCGTCCACGGTGTAGGCGTCGAAGGAGATCACGTGGATCTCGAAGGGGCGCTTTTCGGTGCCGGCCTCTTTGCGCAGCTCGGCGAGGCGGGCCAGCAGGGGATCGAGTTCGGCCGGGTCGCCGCCGCCGTGCATCCAGCCGTCGCCGGTTCGCGCTGCCCGTTTCAGGGCCGCTTCCGAGTGGCCGCCGATCAGGATGGGAACGGGCGCCGTCGGCACCGGGCAGATCTTGATGCTGGGAATGTCGAAGTGCTGGCCGTGGAACTCGTAGTAGCCGCCGGCCAGCAGGCCGCGGAGGATCTCGATCATCTCGTCCATGCGCTTGCCGCGGCCCTTCCACGGGACGCCGGTGATCTCGAAGTCTTCCGGCCAGGGGCTGCTGCCCACGCCGAACCCGACGCGACCGCCGGTCAGCACGGCCACCGAGGACAGCTGCTTGGCCACGTGCACCGGATGGCGGATCGGCAGCTTCACCACGAAGGTGGTCAGCCTCAGCTTCTGCGTGACGGCGCCGATGGCGGCCATCAGGGTGAAGGGCTCCAGGAAGGGCTTGTTCTCCAGGAAACGGCGGTCGCCGTCGGGCGTGTAGGGGTAGATGGAGTCGGAGTGCTCGGGATAGGCGATGCTGTCGGGCACCACGAAGGAGGACCACCCGGACTCGTCGCAGGCCCGGGCCAGCGGCAGGAGGTGGGAGGGGTCGCACATGGATTCGGCATAGGAGAAGCGCATGGGCGCCTTGTAGCCGTATGTCGAGCTGTCGCAACGCTCCCGGCCCGGCCCCGGTCGGCCGCGCCGGGTTGCGGGATCAGGCGGAAACGAAGGTCTTGAAGCCGCCGTAGATCATCCGCTTGCCGTCGAAGGGCATCGTCTTCGGGTCCATCGAAGCGGCCAGGCGCGGGCGTGGTTGGCGCCAGCCGCGAGCGCCGTCGGGGTTTCCCGACAATGGTGTCAATAGCTGTTGCTGAGAACGATGTAAATAGTGTACCTCTAGGCCTGCGTCCTGCGGGCACCGCCCGCTCGCCCCGGAACGGCAAGATTCCGGGCGGGCGGGCGGGTCGGAAGGCCCCGGGCACGGGAGGGATCACCATGAGACTTGCCAGGTTTGCGGCGGCGCTGTTTCTCGCGTTCCTCGTTTTGCCGGCCGACGACGCTTTGGCTCTTTCCGGCGCCGAATCGGCCTGCCGCGATGCCGTCGCGAAATCTGCCACGCGCTACGCCGCCTCGGCATCGAAAGCGCTGGTGCGATGTCACCAGCGTCGCAGCAAGGGAGCCCTTCCTCTCGACGTCGATTGCAACAACGTGGTCCAGGCCGACATCCGTGTGCGGCTCGTCAAGGAACGCCAGGAGGCCCGCGCGGCGGTGGAGGCGGCCTGTGCCGGATCGGAGTCCATCCTCGGCGCGTGGCTCGCTTGTCCCTCGCCGGCATCCGACGCCGACGACGGCGGAGCGACGATGGGCATCGACGACTTCGGCGAGGTGGCCGACTGCCTTCTCGCCCTCGGCGACGCGCATGCCGAGGCCCTCGCCGGCGATGCCATGGGCGCGCCCGACGAACGCCTTCTCGATCCCCTGCGCAAGTGCCAGGGCGCCCTCGGCAAGGGCAGCCAGCGCCTCCTCTTCGCCACCATGGCCGAGAGACGCCGCTGCCAGAATCGCGCCGACGTGGAGGGCGGCGACGGCGGCTACGCCTGCGACGACGCGGATCCCCGCGGGCGAATCCAGAAAGCGGCCTCGCGCATGACGGCCAAGGCCGGCGCGACGTGCGCCTTCGGCCCCGATGCCCTCGACGATCTCGGGGCCTGCTCCGACCAGACCGACACCCTCGTGGAATGCAGCAGCGAAAGCGCCGCCGCCCACGGCGCTGCCCTCATCCACGCGGCCTACTCGATGACGGAGCAAGTCACCACGACGCTGCCGCCCACCACCAGCATGGAGCCGGTCACCACGACCACGCTTCCGGGCACGGAGTGCGGCGACACCTTTCCCCAGTGTGACGGCTCCTGCCCCACGGGCACCTCCTGCGTGTCCTCCGGCGCTTCGTGCTCCTGCGTCACCGACGGAACCGGACCCTGCGCGCCGGCGACCATCTACCGCAAGATCCTTTCGCGCTACTCGACGGACGTGGAGTCGGTGACCGGCCTCGGCGCCGGTTGGTCCGGCATTGCCCTGGACATCGACGTTCCCGACGGCAGCCGCGACGTCGTGGACGTGACCTGCGACGAGAACTGCGAGAACTGCGCCGTTTCCCTCAACACCGACGCGAACGACGGCTTCTCCAACTGTCGCTGCACCTCGGACCCGACCGTCACCTGCGACGTCATCAACGGATCCGACCCGGGCAACTGCGGTTCGCTGGACCCCACCTGCCGCTGCCATTTCAGCGCGCCGCTGGCCATCTCCTCCGGCGGCAACCCGGCCTGCGTGGCCGTGCGCCTGCGCGACGACTACCAGGGAACGATGAACCTGAGGACGGGCGAATGGTCGGACAAGGTGCGCCTGGCCGCCGTCGTCTACCTCGGTCTCGACACGGCGCGACCCTGTCCCACCTGCGAGGGCGATCCGGTGCCCAACGACGGTGTGCGCGGCGGCACCTGCAACGGCGGCCTCGGCAGCGGAGCCTGCGACGCCCACGGCGTCCATCCCACCTTCGGCGCCACCAGCAACGATTGCCCGCCGATCGCCGCCGCGAACATCAGCGGCACGGGTCTGCTGCTCGACCTCGACCTGTCCACTTCCGAGGTCAGCCTGGCGGCGACGTTGCCCTGCGACACGCCTTCCGGCGCCCTCTGCGCCTGCCGAGTGTGCACCGGCAACAGCAACCTCAGCTGTTCGTCGGACGCCCAGTGCGCAGCCATCAGTGCGGGAACCTGCACGGCGTCCGGCGGAGCCGGCGTGCGGCTCAACCAGTGCGACGGTTTCCTCTGCGATGCCGACGGCGAGTGCACCACCGGGCCCGTAGAGACCTATTGCGACGGCACCGTCTATCCCGACGGAACCGGGTTCATTCCCTGCACCGGCGACTCCGACTGTTCGAGCTCGAATGCCGGCACCTGCACTCTCCAGCAGCTGCGCCGCTGCTTCCCGGATCCCATCGTCGCAAGCGGCGTGCCCGACACCTTCCGGCCGACGAGCGTGTCCGCCTTCTGCATCGCGCACACCTCCAACCCGGCCATCAACATCGCCTCGGGCCTGCCCGGCCCCGGCACCCTGGCCATCAGCGTGGACAACGACATCCGCTGCCAGAGCGATCCGAACCTCGTGTACGAGTTCCCGTCGGGCGCCAACTGCGCAATGGCGACGACCACGACCACGCTGCTGCCGGTTCCCGATTGTGAGGACTCCGATTCGCCGGTGTGCGGGGGGATCTGTCCCCTGGGCCAGGTCTGCGCCGACAACGCCGGCGTGTGCGGCTGCACCGGAGTGCCGCTTCCGTCCTGCAACGACGCCGCGGCTCCTCTCTGCGGCGGTTTCTGCGTATCGACGGACGAGGTCTGCACCGACATGGGCGGCACCTGCGAATGCGCGCTGCCCACACTGCCCCAATGTGCGAACGCCGCGGCGCCGCTGTGCGGCGGCCTCTGCCCCGTCGGCGAGATCTGCCAGAGCGTGGGCGACTCCTGCGAATGCGGAGCCCCGGGCCTGCCTTCGTGCGGCACCGCGATCTCCCCGACCTGCGCCGGTCTCTGCGACGTGGGCGAGTCCTGCATCGACCAGGGCGGAACCTGCGGCTGCCTCGATCTTGGGCTGCCGACCTGCGCCGAATCGGCAGCACCGCTTTGCGGCGGCACCTGCTCGCTGGGATCGCTGTGCCAGGATGTGGGCGGTTTCTGCCAGTGCGTGTCCGTGCCGATTCAGTAGCGGGCTGCGCAGGGTCGGTGGACATCGCCTGGCTCAGCCTGCGCGGGACGGGATCCCGTGCGCCAGGCCGTCGCGAAGGGAACGCAGGAAGGATTCGAAGGCAAAGGGGCCGAGGTTGGCGAGAAAGTCGAGGTGGGGGCGTCCCTGCCTCCAGGCAGGTTCGCGGGCGGGATGCCGGAGCAGGGCGGCGATGCCTTCGAGGTCGGCGTCCGCCAGCAGGGTGCCGTGCAGCATCGTCGCATCCCGGCGACGTCTCAGGGCCAGACCTCCCACCTTGCGGTCGCCGGTGCGCAGGTCCCCCGAGGGATCGGTTTCCAGTGCGGTGGCGATACCCGACTCGCCAAGGGCCCGCTTCACCATGGCGTTGCACAACGCCTTCACCTCGCCGATCGTCGTCGCCTCGTCGTGGGGAAGAAGGAAGGCGTACTGCACCGTGCCTTCGGCGATCACCACGGTGCCGCCGCCGCTGGCGCGGCGCAGGATGGCCACGCCGCGACGCTCGCATTCCCGCGCGTCCACTTCCTCGGCGACGTCGCGGCTGACGCCGAGCACGACGGTTGTCGTCCGGCAGGTCCAGGCCCTCACGGCCGCGCCTTCGGCGGCCATTTCTAGCATCTCGAAATCGAGGGCGATCTCACGTGCGGCCTCCGGCGCGTTCCCGAGCAGCACTTCGACGGGAGGACGCGGCGCCGTCATCGCGGACCCGCGGGGACCTTGTCCTTCCACTGCGTGGCGCCGAGGAAGATCACGCGCAGCTGGCGCACGAAGTTCTGCGTGAGCTCCTCCTCCACCTGCGGCTGGTCGGCCGGCAGGTCGATGAAGTCGCTGGCCGCGTTGAGCATCGTGTTGACGACGAGGCCGCACACCGTCTGCAGGGTGGACATGGACAGGCCCGGAAGCAGGCTGAGTTCGCGCAGGTCCTGGGCCATCTCGGTGGCGAAGTGCTGGGTCTCGTAGCGGATGGAACGGCGGATCAGGGGCGAGCCGCCCCAGCGCTCGCTGGCCATGAACAGGATGTGCAGCCGGTGCTCGCGCACGAACTCGCGGTAGATGCGCACCGAGTGGTCGATGATGCGGATGGGCGGAACGCCGGCGCGCCTCGCTTCGCGCAGCAGCCGGCGCAGCGTCATGCCGGTTTCTTCCACCAGGGCCAGGCCCAGCTCGTCGAGGTCGCGGAAGTGGCGGTAGAACGAGGTGGGCACCACGCCGGCCTCGCGCGTGATCTCGCGCAGGCTGAGGCTGGTGTAGCTGCGGCCCCCGCTCATCAACGTCAGCGCTGCGTCCATCAGGGCCACGCGGGTGCGCTGCTTGCGGGCCGCCCGCGAAACCGGAACCGGGGCTTCCCCGGCCTCCCTTGCGGGATCCCTGGCGACCTCTTGGGCCGCCGGGCGGGGCCGGGCGCCCCCTTTTCGATGAACGATTGTAGCCATAGCAGGTGGGGATAATGCGCAGTATTTCTGCGCCATGGCCAGCGGACTCCACTTTTTGAGTGTACAAGTGTTGACAGTTCATCCGGATTGGGTACACAAGTGTTCACCGCAAACGAGGTACCCGATGCCGCTCCCTTCCAAGTCTTCCTCCGAACCCAGCCTGCTGAAGGGCCTGCTCTCCAGCCCCTGGCTCCGGCCCCTCAACGACACGGCCGCGATCGACGATTTCCTGGGCTTGGTCAGCCCCACGTTGTCGCTCACCCGCATCCGGGCCCGCGTGGTGGCCGCCCGGCGGGAGACCGCCGACACGCGCACCCTCGTCCTCCAGCCCAACCGTCTGTGGCCGGGACATCGCAGCGGCCAGCACGTGCTCGTGGAAGTGGAGATCGACGGAAGACGCCTGCGGCGCACCTTCAGCCTGTCGTCGCCGCCGCGCGCGGACGGCTTGGTCTCCATCACCGTGAAGAAGCGCGAGGGCGGGAAAGTTTCGGTGTGGTGGAACGACGCGGCCCGTGTCGGCGACGTGATCACGCTCGGCGCGCCGGCGGGCGACTTCGTGTTGCCGTCGCTGCTTCCGCCGCGTCTGGTGTTGCTCTCGGCGGGAAGCGGCATCACGCCGCTGATGGCCATGCTGCGCGAACTCGCCGGAAGTCGTCACCATTCGGAGGTTCTCTTCGTCCACGCTGCGCGTTGCCGCGAGGAGACGATCTTCGCGCACGAACTCGAGGAGACGGCGCGCCAGGATCCTCGTGTGGTGCTGAGGATGCGCTGCAGCGCGAGCGAAGGCCGCCTCGACGGCGAGGCCATGGCGGCCCTGGCCCTGGAGGCCGGCGACGATCCCGTCTTCGCCTGCGGCCCCTCGGGTTTCGTGGACGCGATCCGCCGCGCGTGGACCGCACGCGGCCGCGCGGACCGCCTCCATTTCGAGAGCTTCGGCTTTCCGCCGCGCGTTGTTCACGACGGGGTCGCGCAACCGATCACCGCCGCCGCCGCGCGTACGACTTTCACGGCTCAGGCCGGCCAGAGCCTGCTCGAGGCGGCCGAGGCCGCCGGCCTCACTCCCGTCCACGGCTGCCGCATGGGCGTCTGCCACATGTGCAAGTGCCGCAAGGTATCCGGTGTGGTTCGCGACCTGCGCGACGGGCATCTCTCCGGCGAGCCCGGCCAGATGATCCAGCTCTGCATTTCGACCGCCGCATCGCCGGTCACCCTCGAACTGTGATGGAGGAAAGCATGTCCCACCCCGCTGCCCACCTGACACGCGAAGAAGTCGAGGAGATCGGCCGCCAGCTCGCCGCCCTGCGCGAAGAGATGCTCGCCGATCTCGGCGAAGAAGACGCTGCCCACATCCGCCGCATCGTGCGGCTCTCGCGCGCCAGCGCCGTCGCCGGCCGCACCTTGCTGATGTTCGGCGTGACGCCGGTGAGCTTCACGCTGGGGGTGGCGGCCCTGTCCACGGCCAAGATCCTCGAGAACATGGAGATCGGCCACAACGTGATGCACGCCCAATACGACTGGATGAACGATCCTGCCTTGGACTCGCGCACCTACGAGTGGGACATCGTCTGCGATTCCTCCCAGTGGCGCCACTACCACAACTACGAGCACCACACGTTCACCAACGTGCTCGGCAAGGACCGCGACGTGGGCTATGGCCTGCTGCGCATCAGCCCGGAGCAGCGCTGGAAGCCCAAGCACCTGCTGCAGCCCGCCAGCAACGTGCTGCTGTCGCTGCTCTTCCAGTGGGGAGTAGCCCTCCACGACATGGACCCGGTCCGCGTCCTGGCCAGCTCTCGCGACGATGAGGAGACGAAGGCGCGCCGCGCCGAGTTCCCGGCCAAGTGGCAGCAGTTCCTGCGCAAGGCCGGGCACCAACTCTTCAAGGACTACGTGTTCTTCCCGGCCTTGGCCACGTGGAACGCGCCGCGCGTGCTGGTGGGCAACCTGACCGCCAACACCATCCGCAACGTGTGGACCAACGTGATCATCTTCTGCGGGCACTTCCCCGAGGGCACGCGCGTATTCACGCGCGAGGAGAGCGACAGCGAGACCAGGGGCGACTGGTACCTGAGACAGATGCAGGGCTCGGCCAACATCGAGGGCGGATCGTGGTTCCACGTGATGACGGGCCACCTGTCCCACCAGATCGAACACCACCTCTTCCCCGACATCCCGGCCTGGCGCTATCCGCAGATGGCGCCGCGAGTGCGCGAGATCTGCGAGCGCTACGGGTTGCCCTACAACACCGGCAGTTTCGCCGAACAGTACGGCAGCGTGCTGCGCAACCTGGTGCGCTATGCTCTGCCGCCGGGGTGGGGAGGGGCTGCCGCGACCCCTGCGGCGTCTCTTCCCGCGGCCTGATTCGCCCTGCGCCCGACGGCCCGGCCCTGCGAGTCGGCGTGCGCCTGTCCGCACACAGGGCCGCCCCCGGACCGCCCGTCCGGCCGCGCCTTGCCGAGGCCGGGTCCGCTTGCCAGACTCCGCCTTGCTGCGCGCCGACGGCAACAGGGAACTTCGATGGCCGATTTGAAACTCCTCTGCGGTGACCTCACCAGGCAGCACGCCGACGCCATCGTGAACGCCGCTAACGCCGGCCTGGTCGGCGGCGGCGGCGTGGACGGCGCGGTCCATCACGCCGGCGGCCCTTCGATCATGGAAGAGTGCGACCGCATCCGGGAAGAGAAAGGCGGCTGCCCCACGGGCCGCGCGGTGGCGACCACCGCGGGCAACCTCAAGGCGAAGGTGGTGATTCACGCGGTGGGGCCGCGATGGCGGGGAGGCCGCCACGGAGAGCCGCGGCTCCTCGCGTCGGCCTACCGCTCGAGCCTCGAAGTGGCGGCCGCGCAAGGTTGCCGCACGGTGGCCTTCCCTTCGATCAGTACGGGAGCCTACGGGTATCCGCTGGCCAAGGCGGCGGAGGTGGCGATTGCGACCATCCTCGAGGTGCTCCGCGAAAGGCCGGGTGAATTCGACGAAGTGCGGATGGTGCTGTTCTCGAAGAACGACCTTGCCGTGTACGAGAAGACGCTGGCGAAGCTGGCCGCGTCGCCGCCGCCCGCGGCCTGACGCCCCGCGCGGAGCCGGAGGTCAGTCCGGGAACTCGCGAACCGGCATCTCCTGGTCGAGGAGACGCAGCGGCTCGGCCTTCTCCTCGATCGTCGCCTCCCTTTCGTCGCTGTAGCTGAAGCAGGTGTTGCGCATGCCGGGGATAGACTGGTTCACCACGCGCCAGCGGTCGATGGGCACGTCGGTCTGTTGGCGCAGTTCCTTGGGAATGTCGCGGAAATACCGCACGAAGTGCAGCTGGTAGGCCGCCTGGGCGATCTCCACCACCAGTTCCGAAACACGGTGGCAGCCGCACTTGCCGCCGACCACGCCGCGCGCCGCCACGGTGAAGCCGCGTCCGACCTTCATGCCGACGAGGCCGTCCATGTTGGCGTGCGTCATGTTGCACACGTTGGTGAAGGGGCCGTTGCGGATTTCGCTGCGGGCCGCGACGATCTCCAGCGTGGGATGCAGGATCTCCACCTCGACGCGGATGTCGTGGACTTCGTCGCGCAGGAGGGCCTCGATGAGGAAGCGGTCCTCGGCCAGGGCATAGATACTGGTCTGCTTGGCGCGGTGGTAGATTGCCTGGAGCTTCGGCATGCGGCTGCATAGCGCGCGGTCGGGGCGATGCCAACTTCGCGGTCGTACGCGGGGTCGCCGTGCGCAACCGTCCGCAACCCCGCTCCGGACCCAGAAACCCGGGACAGGTACAGGTTTCGGGAACCGAAACCTGTACCTGTCCCGGGTTTCTCTCAGGGGCCGAATTCTCCCGGCGTCACGTCGGTGGCGAAGGCCGCCGCGGCGAAGCCGGCAGCGTTCACCAGGTTGGCCCAGGTGGGCCGGTTGGCCCACGCGTAGCGCGCCGCCACCGGGCTCGGCACCGACGCATTCGACAAGAGGATGTCGTTGCCGTCCACCACCGCGTCAGCCCAGTGCCAGGTGACATGGTCGCCGGTGACGGCGAAGCCCTGGATGGCCCCGCCGTCGCGCGCCGCCAGCCCGTCGTCGGTGTGCTCGCGAAAATGGATGCGCAGCACGCCGCCGCCTTCGTCGGTCATCGAAGCGTACAACGGCCCCGAGTACGGAATCGGTTGCCCGTAGACGAGGGCCAGCGCCTGAGCCGACAAGCGGGTGGAGTAGGCCAGCGTGTCTCGCGGATGGATCCCGCCCTTGAGATCGAGCGAGGATACGAAGCTCGTGAAGGGGAATACCGCAAGAGCCCGTACATAGGTGTGGCGGATGAAAGCATCGGCGTCGCTTGCGGAAGCGTTGGCAGGGAGAAGTCCTGCATCCTCCCCCTCCATGAGGCCGCGCCCCGTCGGCACCTGCATGGAGATCCATGGAAAGTCGCCATTCTCCCACCCGGTTCTCCAGGAACGGATCAGGGCGGGATACAGCACGCGATGTCGAACAGGGTACTTGGAATCCTCTTCGCCCTGCCACCACAGAACACCACGAAAGCGGAAGGGCTGCAGGGGATCGACGAACTTGCGATACAGGAACCCCCAGTCCCTTGCGAGGTAGCCCTGGACCTCGGGGTCCGGATCCACCTCCGCCGTCTCCCCCAGCCAGGTGGCGATGCTCGAGCCGCCCGAGGCCAGGTTCAGGATGCCAATGGGAACATTGAGAGCGGCCTGCAGTTGCGTCGCGAAGGTATAGGGAACGGTGCCGGGTTGGTCGCTCCAACCCCGGCGCACGAGGGCACGGATGGTGGGGTTCGAGGCGAGAATCGAACGCCGGATTCGCCGCCGCGCCATGTTGGACTGGCCCGCGGCAACCCAGACCTCGCCGACAAGAATCCCGGAGAGGACGATCACGTTGTTGCCTTCGATCGTCATGTCGAAGGGTCCACCGGCAGCCATCGGATCGAGATCCACCCGCCAGCGTCCATCGAGGCCGGCCGTTGCGGACTTTTCCTGGCCGTTGAAGGAGACGCTTAC
Organism: Binatia bacterium; assembly: GCA_046260515.1. Taxonomy (GTDB): domain Bacteria; phylum Desulfobacterota; class Binatia; order UBA1149; family CAITLU01; genus DATNBU01. Next base: position 7,218 of record JBHEPB010000235.1, on the reverse strand, counting down.
TTCTTCGCCGGGATCGGCCCGGCCGAAAATGGGAACACTCATCTCGCGCTGAAGGATCATCCCGTCACTGAACAACGCCGGCGTCCGACTCCCGTCGGCACTCTCGAGAACCATGCTCACTTCCGCACGTGCGCAAGGGACGGCCGCCAATGCCGTGAGGACGACCAGCATCGCTGTCGCCGCCGCACGCCGCTGCCCGGCGACGCCGTGCCCGGCTCCCGCAAACGGGCGCAGCCCGGATCGGCTGGACAGCAAGGTTCTCACGGCACCGACGGTGACAACTCGGTGGTGAAGGTCGGGCACGCCATCCCGCTTTCGTTGAACAGGTTGGCGAACGTGAAATTCAGGTCGTAGCCATATCGGACGACCGCCGGAGCCGGAATGGAATCGTGCCATACCAGCACTTCTTCACCCTCGATCACGGAGTTCGCCCACACGAACGTTTCCCCGTCGCCCGAGATCGAGAAGCCCTGGAGGGGCCCACCGCGTGCGTGGAGCCCGGTGGCAGTTCCCTGCCGGAAGCGCAGTCGAACCCGATTCCCGTCCTCGATCGTCATGCCTTGGAAGGTAGGGCCCGCAAACGTCATTTCGTACCCGTAAACGAACCCCAGCACGGCGGCCTGGATCCGGTCGACGTAGCCTTCGCGGTCCTTGGGGTGAAGTCCCCCGACGAGGTCCGCGGAGGTGATGACCTGGGTCTGCTCGAGTTCCAGCGCTTTCAGGTAGGCCTGACGCAGGCGGCCGACCCGCGGAGTCGGGTTGGGGTCCGGCAGCGGATCCGGCGCCACTTGTTCGGGCTGGTAGCCGCGCCCCACCGGTTCCTGGACGAAGAGAAAAGGGAAGGGCCCCTGTTGCCAGGCAGATCGCCAGGACTGGATCACTGCGGGGAAGATGTGGCCGTACAACTCCCCCGGGTCAGAACGGCTTCGGAGGTCGGCCTCACCTTGCCACCAGATGACGCCCTTGATCGCGAGGCCGGCCACGCCTTCGATCACACTTGCGTAGGATTGTCCGAAGTTGCCGCTGTTGACGATCTCGAGAATGACGGGATCCGTGCTGTTCGCGGCTTCGGGTCCAAGCCAGGTGCGCACCAGCCCGGAGGAGCCTCGCATCGTTCTCTGCAGAACCCCGATCGGCACGCCGAGCTCCAGATTCATCACCCGCGCGAAGTTGAACGGGACGTCGCCCGGACGGTCCTCCCAGGTACGTTTGAACACCCTCGCCTCGGGGGATTGATCCATCTCGCCCGAGCGTGGGCGCTTGATCATCAGGTTGGACTGTCCCGCCATCACCCACACGTCGCCGAACAGAATGTCCGCCAGACGGACGGTGCTGTTCCCGACGATGGCCATGTTGTAGGGGCCGCCGGCCGGGAAAGGGTCCAACTCGACGCGCCAGCGGCCGTCGAGCCCAGCCACGGTGGACTTGGTCTGCGAGGCGATGGTCACCTGGACCGCTTCGCCGGGAGCGGCCTTTCCCCACACCGGTACGACGGTATCGCGCTGCAGGACCATGTGATGATCGAAGAGGCGCAGTGGCCGCCCCCCGGGCCCGTCCAACGTCATGTCGATCACGGCTTGGGAGGAGCCTGCGGAGAGGAGCAGCAGAGCGAAAGCTCCGGGCACGAGCACCGTTTTCCTACAGCGAAGGAGCGCGCCCGCGCTGGCGAAGAAAATGTCGCTTCTGGATCTCATGAGGCACCGCCTTGTGATCGCTTGCACTCCGGTGGTCCACCACCGCCATCTGGCGGTGGAAGCTGTAAACCCCGGCCAACCGTCAAGCAAGGCTGGCATGTGGGGCTCGCCACAAAAGGCGACCGCGAGCAGGAGGGTCGTGATCTCCGTGCGACGGAATATCGGCCTCGCGGCCTTACTGCACGCTCACCCGATCCGGCGCCGGCGAGCCGATGTCGCGGTATTCGCGTGCCTTTTCCTCGAGTCCTTCGGCCAGCGCGGCCGCCTCGTCCACGCCGTGGTCGCGGGCGTACTCGCGCACCTGCTCGGTGATCCTCATCGAGCAGAACTTGGGTCCGCACATCGAGCAGAAGTGGGCGTGCTTGGCGTTGTCGGCCGGCAGCGTCTCGTCGTGGAAGCTGCGCGCGGTCTCGGGATCCAGTGCCAGGTTGAACTGGTCCTCCCAGCGGAACTCGAAACGGGCCTTGGACAGGGCGTTGTCGCGGGCCTGGGCCCCCGGGTGTCCCTTGGCGAGGTCGGCCGCATGGGCGGCGATCTTGTAGGCGATCACGCCCTGCTTCACGTCGTCGCGGTCGGGAAGGCCGAGGTGCTCCTTGGGCGTCACGTAGCAGAGCAGCGCGGTGCCCATGGAACCGATCATCGCGGCGCCGATCGCCGAGGTCAGGTGGTCGTAGCCGGGCGCGATGTCGGTGGTCAGCGGGCCCAGCGTGTAGAAAGGCGCCTCGTGGCAGACGGCGAGCTGGCGGTCCATGTTCTCGCGGATCAGGTGCATGGGAACGTGGCCGGGGCCCTCGATCATCACCTGCACGTCGTGCTCCCAGGCCTTCATCGTCAGTTCGCCCAGGGTGTCGAGCTCGGCGAACTGGGCTTCGTCGTTGGCGTCGGCGATGCAGCCCGGCCTCAGGCCGTCGCCCAGGGAGAAGCTGACGTCGTACTTCTTCATCAGCTCGCAGATCTCGTCGAAGCGGGTGTAGAGGAAGTTTTCCTTGTGATGGGCCAGGCACCACTGGGCCATGATGGAACCGCCGCGCGAGACGATGCCCGTCAGGCGCTTGGCGGTGAGGGGAACGTAGGCCAGGCGCACACCGGCATGGATGGTGAAGTAGTCGACGCCCTGCTCGGCCTGCTCGACCAGGGTCTCCATGAACAGTTCGAAGGTGAGATCCTCGACGCGGGCCACCTTCTCCAGGGCCTGGTAGATGGGCACGGTGCCGATGGGAACCGGCGAGTTGCGGATCACGGCCTCGCGGGTGGCGTGGATGTCCGCGCCGGTGGACAGGTCCATCACGGTGTCGGCGCCCCAGCGCGTGGCCCAGCGCAGCTTGTCCACTTCGTCCTCGATGGAGGAGCGCACCACCGAGTTGCCGATGTTGGCGTTGATCTTCACCAGGAAGCCGCGGCCGATGATCATCGGCTCGAGCTCGGGATGGTGGATGTTGGCCGGGATGATGGCGCGGCCGGCAGCGATCTCCTCGCGGATGAATTCCGGGGAGACGTTCTCGCGGATGGCGCAGAACATCATTTCCTCGGTCACGATGCCGCGGCGGGCCCAGTGCATCTGCGACATGTTCGCCGTGCCGAGCTCGCGGCGGCGCTTCGTCCAAGGTTCGCGCAGGAGGGGGAGGCCGGTGGCCGGCTCGCCGGGCGCGGGGCCGGCGGTGTCGTAGACCTGAAGGGGAGGCTCGCCCCCGGACAGGCGGATCTCGCGGGTGGGCACCGGCATCTCCGCGCTGTGCAGCACTCGCGTCGAGTTCGGGAAGCTCTGGGAGATGGGGGGAAGCGCGGATCCGTCTTTGCTCATTCCTGGTTCCTTGATCCCGAGGAGGCGGCGGCGCGCCGCTTCGCGGGAAGTCGGAATCTAGGCTTCGCGGGCGAGGGGAGTCAACGCGAACTTGCGCGCCGCCGCTTTCGTTCGGCCTCCACGCCACCTTGACTCGTTCGCGCAGGAGCGGGACAAGGCCGCTCCTGCCTCGAGCGGCCGGCGACGGCCACCCGCAGGGACAACACATGCTCGAAGCCGGTCAACGCGCGCCTTCCTTCTCCCTGGACGCCGGTCGAGGCGAGAGCCGCAGCCTCGAGGCCCTGCTCGCGGGCGGGCCGGTCTTGCTGGTCTTCGTCGAAGCCGACTGCCCCACGTCGCGTCTCGCCCTCGAACGCCTGGAGAGGGCCCGCGTTCCCCTCGAAGAGAAAGGGGTGACCCTGGTTGCCATCCACGAGGATGCGCCCGAGGTGGCCGAGCGCACCATGCGCCACTGCCGCGCCGACTTCCTCGCCCTGGCCGAACCCGATCCCTACGCTGTTTCCGCGGCCTACGGACTTCGCACGGTGCCGACCGCCTTCCTCGTTGCTCGCGACGCTTCCATCGAGCGCGTGATCGAGGGCTGGTCGCACGACGACTACGTGGTCGTGCTCGCCGAAGCCGCGCGCTCGTCGAAGGAGGAGGCCGCGCAGTGGCTGGCTCCTGCGGCGCCGCCCATGGTCAAGCCCGGCTGCGGGTCCAAGAACACACTGGCTCCCGAGCTTCGTGCCAGCGTCGCTTCGTCGTCTTCGTCCTTCGACGAAATCGAGGACATGTTCGAGAGAGGATGGACCGACGGCCTGCCGGTGGTGCCGCCCACCCGCAGCCGCGTGCGCGCCATGCTCGGCGACTACGTCGCGGACGTTTCCCTCGGACCGGTGCCGCCCGGCATGGGCGAGCTCACGCTGGAGCGACTCGCGGCCTGCGCCGTGCTGGCCGGTTGCCATCCCACCTACTTTCCGGTGGTCAAGGCTGCTGCCGAGGCCGCCCTCGACCCGGCCTTCAACCTGCATGGTGTCACCAACACCACGCACTCGTGCGGTCCGGTGCTGATCGTCAACGGCCCGGTGCGCCGCCGCATCGGCATGAACGCCGGCATCAATTGCCTGGGAGGCTGGAACCGCGCCAATGCGACCATCGGCCGGGCCATCCGCCTGATGACGGGACTGACCGGCCGCGGACTTCCCGGCTCCTTGGACCGGGCGGCCCTCGGGCAGCCGGGCAAGATCAGTTTCTGCTTTGCCGAGAATGAAGAACAGAGCCCGTGGGAGTCGCTGGCCGCCACGCGCGGCGTGCCCGAGGGCCGCAGCGCCGTCACCGTTTATGCCGGCGACGGCCCGACCACGGTGTCGGACCACTACAGCCGCGACCCCGGCGACACGCTCACCACCCTGGCCGTGGCCGGAGGCGCAGCGTTCTCGCCCCACTTCTACCCGGTGGGCGGCGACACCGTCTTCGTCCTTTGCCTCGAACATGCGCGCATGTTCGCCGGCGCCGGGTGGACGAAGCGCGAGGTGGCCGAGCGCATCGTGGAAGGCTCGAAGCGCCGCGTGGGCGATATGCGCCGCGGCGAACAGGGGCCCTTCGCGCGGGCCCTCGACGACGATGCCGTGCTGGCCAAGTGGATGAGCGCCGACGAAGTGGTGATCGTGGTTGCCGGCGGCGATGCGGGCCGCTTCTCGGCCATCCTTGCACCCTGGGTGGGCTTCGGCCTCGGCTCGGGCACGGTGACCAGACTCGTGGACGAAGCTTGAGGAACAGCGTCGCGAGACGACGACCGGATACGGCGGCCCCGGCGCCGCCGACAGGAGAAAGCGATGGAAGAACTCGTCAGCCCCTTCGATGACCGCAGCATGGACCCCGAGCCGCCCGCGCCGCGCCTGGCGACGCTGGCCGGCAAGCGCATCGCCCTTTTGTCGATCCGCAAGCCGAAGTCGGCCGAGTTCCTGGCCGAGCTGGGCCGCGTGCTCACCGAAGAGTACGGCGCGGAGGTCTGGCACACGGAGAAGCCGACCTTCACGCGGCCCGCACCCAGCGACGTGGTGGAGAGCCTCCGCACGCGCAGCGACGCCGTCGTCGAAGCGCTCGCGGATTGAGGATCCTGCGTGTCGTGCAGTGTGCACGACGTCGTACGGCTCGAGAAGATGGGGATCCCGACGGCGGCCGTGGCCACCGACGCTTTCCTCGACGAGGCCAGCGACCAGGCTCGTCTGCTCGCCATGCCCGACTACCGGATGGTCTGGTTGCCGCACCCGGTGACGATCGTCGATGACGAAGGAATCCGCCGCCTCGCCCGCGAGGCGGCCGCAACGATCCGAGCGAGGCTCACGGCTTGACGAGAATCATCTCCTGGAACATCAACGGCATCCGCGCCGTCCTGAAGAAGGGTTTCCTCGACTTCCTCGAGCGCGAGAAGCCCGACGTCCTGTGCCTGCAGGAGATCAAGGCGACGCCGGGGCAGATCCCCGCGGCCGACCTTGAGCGTATCGCCGCGCTCGGCTACCACGCCCACTGGCATCCGGCCAAGCGCCCGGGCTACAGCGGCGTGGCCACGCTCTCGCGCAAGGCGCCGCTCTTCGTCACCTGCGGCCTTCCCTTCGAGAGGGAGGAGGGACGCATCCTCGTCACCGAACACGGCGAGTTCACGCTCTACAACATCTACTTTCCGAACGGGCGCCAGACCGCCGACGGGCCCGATCCCGAGCGGCTCGCCTTCAAGCTGGAGTTCTACGAGTCCGTGCTGGAAACCGTCGAGGAGGAGAGGGCCGAGGGCAAGCACGTCATCGTCTCGGGCGACTGGAACACCGCGCTGGAGGAGATCGACCTCGCCCGTCCCAGGGAGAACAAGGACCAGACCGGCTTCCTGCCGATCGAGAGAACCGCGCTGGCCAAGTACGTGAAGACGGGCTGGGTGGACACCTTTCGCCACTTCAAGCCCGCGCGCCTTTACGAAGGCCGCACGCCGGAGGAGCGGGACTACACGTGGTGGACTTACCGAGCCGGTGCGCGCGAGCGCAACATCGGCTGGAGGATCGACTATCACTTCGTGAACGAGGAGTTCCTGCCGTCCGTCAAGGCAGCGGCAATCTGGGACGAGGTCCACGGCTCGGACCATTGTCCGGTCGTGGTGGACCTGAAGTTCTGAAGGCGGGCCGCGGAGCGCCGGGGTCAGCGAAGGGGCTTGGGACGCTGGGCAGGGCGCTTGGCGCGCTTGACCGGTGCGCGGAAGTCGAGCTGCGGAGGGCCGTTTCGCCGCGGACTCAGGTCCATCTTCATGAGGGCGGTGCCGCACACGACGGCGAAGACGAGGACGGCGAAGAAGATGCCGTAGACCATGATGGGCGGCAGGCCCGACAGGAAGTAAAGAGCGAGAACGGTGGTGCACAGGAGCACCAGCATCCCGATGAAAAAGAATCCGAGAGCAGTTGCGGCGTCACGCTCGGTCCGATTGAGACCTGAAGTGGTTGTTCTTCCGTTCACGTAGGCACACCCCCCAGTGTTGGAACGACATCAACACAATGCCGCCGGCCCTCTACGCAAAGGGTAGGAAAACGCGGCTGCACGCGCAAGCGGAGGAGGCCTGTTCCCGCAGGAAAAACAGCATTTCATTGAGACGATTCACACAAACCGGTTTCACGTGCACTCCAGGGAAAACCCGTGGCCGCGGCCGCCGGTGCTGAACGCCGTTTCAGGAGACGCGCATCACCTTGCAACGAGGTCCTTTCC
>JBHEPB010000216.1:0-10747 GCA_046260515.1 Binatia bacterium | reverse complement strand
AGATGGAGCGGAGACGTGCGAAACTGGACGCGGGTGAAGGTGGTGCGGCTCAATCCAAGCGACGCTGCAGCGGCGGCCAACGCGGTTCAGGACATCGCAGCGTGAACCAACCTCAGGCGGCAACTACCTTGACACCGACCGTTACCTTGATTCCGCACGGTTGCCGCGAACGTGACGATGGCGTTCGGCGCTGCCGTTGTGGGTGCAAGTGAAAGAGCCTGAATGAACAGATCGGGCTTCGCTGACGCCTCTGTCGCTGTCCAGGTGCAGAGAAGCAACGTTGTAAGCAGTTTAATAGCGTGTAGGCGCACTGAGACTCCCTGTAAACCCGTGAAACAACCCACAACGGAAAAACGAGTTTGCCTCCCCGCTTTGCGATCTTCTCGAAGATTTCCACAACACCCTCGTCCCCTGCCCCGAGTGAGTCAAGGAACAGAAGGTGTATCTCGACACACTTACGAGGCCCGCCAGTACGAGGCCCCCAGCGAAGGATAACCGCTCGGTTTAATTCAATAATTCAGAAAAAGTTCAGCCTCCGCTGTTGCGCAAGATTCGCATGGGCAGCCCCCGGCGCTGCAACTCCGCCTCGATCTCTGCCCGCGTGTAAAGCGGCGCACTGTTGGGAGGAGCCGCAGATCTTCGTCGACGGCTCGGGTGGTCGTCCTCTTTTGGGTGCCTACAGAGCGCCTTCTGAATCAAGCCGCTACATCGTGACCTGCTCTCCTTCAGTGAGAAGGACGAGCGTCACCGGGGGCAGTACAAGACTTCGCCCAACAGCGCCGATGCCTTCAGCGAAGAGGGACAGCAGGTAGGTGTCGTTTTCGAGGCGGCCTACCGGGACCAGAACCGGCAGTGCTCCCCGAGACGCTCGATACGATCCGGGCGCGAGAGCTCGCCGTGCCCTATCCATTCAAAATCGCCCGCTTGGAGCGGGAGCTGCCGCCGGCTCCCCGTTCACGACGGGCGAGAAACGGGCGACGATCGCTTTTGGTCCGTTCATGACGAGTTGGCAGCGCGTCTGAACGAAGTTGTGAATAATGCAGTTGCCTGCGCGTTCGCCCTCCCACCGGACGAACTGGAATCCGCGGTTCGGTACCGCCTCCAGGTCGACAACACCGCCGGAGACAATGGCGGCCTGGCACGCTGCGGATTCGCAAACTGCCGACCCTCCGGCCTCTCCGCGGAAGGTGACGGATCCTCCGACGCCGTCGGCAACCCCGAACTTCAGCTCCTCCTTGGAATCCGTGATCACGACCGACAGTTCTCTCAAGTCGTTGGATTCGTTCGCATCGATGCCCTTGAAGTCATCGACCTGGAGCACCAGGCGATAGGTCCCGACCTCCTTGGGAATCCAGGCGCGGTCCCATGAGAACTTAGCCGCACTCTGCGCGTCAAGGTTGTCCCAATGGTAGCGATAGAGCGGCTTCCCGGGCGCCGATGCTGCTTCCGCTTCGCTGGGCGTTTCTCCGTCGCGATGAATACGGAGCTTCGCCCCGAATGGCTGGCCGGTCGCCGTCCAGCTTTCATTCGTCACGAATGCGACGAGGGAGATCGCTGTGCCGGGAGCGAACACACAGTTCTCGGTGCAAGACTCAGCGTAGATCCTGCGCGCGACCAGATCGGGACCATCCATCTGCGCTGCGCCGGATACGGCGACCACCAGCACTGCGATCGTCGCCCAGAAACGGCTACTCATGGGTCACCTCCGCGTCCGCGACGTCTGCCCGTTCGGCAGGTGTGACGCAACCCACCTGCCGTGGAAGGCAGGCCAGCAGGGAATCCTCGAGGAGGACGCCGCGGGGCGGAAGCGGTAGTGAAGCAAGCCGGCACGGTGATCGGCTGTGCCGCGCATCACCATCAGGTCGGAAAAGTGCTCGTTCACGCTACCCGGGAAACAGTGGCCGTGGCACACTGCCGGCACTTCGCCCGGAGGCCTCCGTCCCTGTTCCCGAGCCGAGTCGGGAGTCCTGAGAGATCGCGAACCATGCAGATCCTCTACACCGCCCCAGTCCTCGCCTTGCTCCTGCTGTCCCCAGCCGTCGCACCCGCCGCGTTGGAGTGCACGGTGACATTCGGCCTCGAGGACGACGTCGTCCCGGGAAGCCTTCAGTGGGAGACGGACTACTCCGAAGCTCCCGGATACTTCCACCCCGGCGGAGGCAACGTGCAGTGCCTCAGTCTCGTCGACGATGTCCTCACCGGCTTCACCAACATTGAAGACGCGTCGATCCTGGACCAAGGGATGATTTCCCTGGATGGCTTCCAGGGTCCGGTGAGCGTTTCCGCATGCCTGTTCAAAGCGTCGGCGACTCCGGCCAAGGCCGACTTCGATGTCACCGTAAACGAGGCCAGCGACCCGGACCTTCGCCCGATCGTGCCCCTTCCGAGTGTCGGCATCGAATCGATCGACTGCGAGGTGACTCCGGTGGTCTGCGGAGACAGGTTCGTCGAAGCGGACGAACAGTGCGACGACGGCAACAGCAACACCGCCGACGCCTGCCCGAACACCTGCAACACCGCCTTCTGCGGGGACGGATACCTCCACGACGGCTTCGAGCATTGCGACGACGGCAACACCCTGGATGGAGACGGATGTTCGAGCCTCTGCATCCTGGAGCCGATTTGCGGGGACGCGACCGGCGACCGCAAGATCTTCGCCTCGGATGCGCTGAGAATTCTTCAACGCGCTGTCGGCACCGACGTGGAATGCCCAACCTGGACCTGCAACGTGGACGGAGTGAACGGCGTAAGCGCCAGCGACGCCCTTCGGATACTTCGGCGATCCGTCGACATCCCCGTCGAGCTCGACTGCGGCGTTCCGACCGCGCTGGTGGTTCGAATCACGACGTCGGCCTCGCTCGGAGCATTGCAACTCAACATCGGCTACCAGGACGTAGCCGGCGAGATCGACGGATCGGGGCCGGAAGTGAACTGCGAGGCCCTGCAGCCGGGAACGGAATCCGCATTCAACGACAAACCGGAGCGGATCCTCGCGGCGAGCTTCGTGTCGCTGTCAGGAATCCATGGACCGGGAGCGATCGCTCGATGCGGCTTCACGCCCGGTGGCACCGTGACTCCGGAGAACTTCGCCGTCACCGTCCTGGACGCGAAGACCAAGAACGGAAGTACGGCGGCCCAGCCCGGTGTCCGGGTCGTTCCGGACTGACCGGGGGTTGCCCGGCTTCGGCAGGTAGCTCATAAGTGAATCGCCCCGGCTTTCCCGGAGGCTTGCCGCTTCGGAACCTCTTTCACAAATCGCGCAGCGCCACGTCCGTCGCTCCGACCAGAGGCTATAGGACGAGCCGTCCGGATTCCGAAAATCGAGGGCATCGTTCGCGACCAAGAAAGAGAAGAAGCCTGGGTCTGCAATTGCATGCTCTAGAACGAACTGGGCTGCGCTCTTCTTCAGCGACGGAGAGACCGCTGGCGTCACAAAGAAGAGGAGCAGAAGGCCCACCCACCACTTCACAAATACGACCAGCGCAAGGAAGGTCGGTATCGAGAGCATCCAGACCCACGACCAGAACGTATGTGCGGCCTGATACCGTCGCGGGAGACGACTCACCAGCCGCAGGGCACGAGAGTTATCAATACCTGCGACAACGCGACCGCGTCCGTGAAGATCAAGAAATTCCTAGTGCAACATGCGTAACAGGGTGTCGAAACGGCCGCTCTAACGCCATCAGGGCCGCGGCCACACGCTAGGCGTCCGGAGAAAGCTGAGACTCAAGGCCGCGCATGGCCTCCTCCCCTGTGAATGCCCTCACCCAGAGACTCTGGTGAAACCCGAGGATCCACATCGATAGCCGCGGGTCCCCTTCGAGATGGTTGAAGAGATAGACGAACTGGTCATCCATGTTCCGACCCGGCCATCCTCGAACCGTCTCGGCGAGCCCCGGCCCCGCTGGGCCGCGGTGAAGCGCAATGGAGATGTCCACGTCCACCGGAAGCGGCTCTCGATGGTGGCGGTAGTAGAGTCCCCTCACCATACGGTGAACAACCCGCGCAACGACGGCCATGTCGAACTCGACTCGCCACCCACGGCCGGTGATGATTCCCGACTTTGTCGAGATCCATACCGGCTCCGATGGAAGGATTACTTCCCGCATGAATGCGAGGTTTGTCGAGATGCCCCTTGCGGCTGTCTGCCTCCAGAGCCTCCTACCCGTTTCGGTTCGGTCGCCCACCTGAAGCGCGACGAAATTCCTGAACCTCTCGTCGTCCAGCTTCGCACCGTTATTGCACTCACCACACGCCGGAACGGTTATGAGATTCGCAGGCTTCGGATCCGCGAAGATGTTCTCCGGAGGTAGGTGATCACCTGTGGTCGCTGGTCGCTCACAGCAAAGTACGCATGTACCTCGACGCTTCTTGCCCATGCAGTAAGGGTGAGCGCCATTGCGGTGACATGCAATGCCGGAGCGCACCAAACCCGAAATCTATGACTACCTTGTCATATCTTCTGCACACCGGACGCAGTGCCGCCGCTCCAGGCCGCTGGGCTTGTAGGGCGCACGTGCACCCTAGTTCTGCGAGCGGATTTGAGGGCTGAACGCGCTGACTATCGGATAGAAAGGCTCGTCGCAGGACATCGCCTCCCGAAGCCACGCGCAGGATCTGACGGGCGCTGCGCACGAGTTGGGCGAAAAAAACGATCGGCGGCATTTCGGCCCGCTACAGGCGAGCGGAGGAGGCGAGAAATCTCGTCAAGAGAAACCTCGCGACGACGTTTCCATCAGAGCAATGTCATGGCGGCCGCTGCCCGCGCCCGGGTACCGCCCGACATTCCCCGGGGAATGTTCGTGCAGCAGTCACCTGCGTGCCGGTGCCGGGGCCGCCCCTCCCGACCTTGCCCTGGGTGATGCTGCGGGCGACTTGACCGCCGGGGAATCCGCGAAGGCCCCAATGGACAAATACGGCGTTTGGGTACTTATGGGCCGCTTTCTGGCTTGCGTTTCGGGTGCCTACAGAGCGCCTTCTGAATCAAGCAGCTTCATCGTGACTTGGTCTCCTTCAGTGAGAAGGGACGAGCGTCACCGAGGGCAGTACAAGACTTCGCCGAACAGCGTCGCTGCCTTCAGCGGAGAGGGACAGCCGTTGGGTGTCGTTTTCGAGACGGCCTACCGGGACCAGAACCGGCAGTGCTCCCCGAGACACTCAATACGATCCGGACCCGAGAACTCGCCGTGCCCTCGAGAACACCGGTCCCGTCACCCCTGCCGAAGATCCAATCGAAAGTACGCGTAGAGCGCCCAAGTGATGAGCGACGCCGCTACGAACCCGTGGGCCTCCTGGTCGTAGCCCGGCATCGCTCCGGTAGGCGCGGGGTCGGCCGCGATCAGGTAGGCCAGGCTCCCTGCTCCAATCGCGAACACGGCGACGGGAACTTTCTCACGACGTCCGTAGCGGGAGAGCGCGTAGTAGGTCGGCACAATGACGAACAGGCTCCCGGTCAGAACGGGCAGCCCGAAGAACGCCAGCGTCATGGGAGTCGCCGCCACCGCGAAGAGCCCATCGACCCCGTCTTCGGTCAGAAAAAGGGCGAGGCCGGCCACCCCCAACACGACGGGATGGACACAGAGGGCAACGAGGAGGATCGACCTGATCAGGCCCCAGAACGACATGTCGGCAGGATAATCCGGCATGCGCCGGGAGGAAGTGGTGGCGATGGGTAGACTCGAACTACCGACCTAGGGATTATGAGACCCTCGCTCTAACCACCTGAGCTACATCGCCAATAAGCCGAGGCTTTTCGCCGCCCCCGGGCGGGATGTCAAACGTCCGCGAGACGCCCGCGGGCAGGCCGGGACGGCGCGAACGCCCTCAATCGCCGGTCTTTGTCGAGAGAATCGTCGCCAGCCTGTCGCGGTCGGCCAGGATCTCCAGAGCCGCGTTGTAGGGATCCTCGTCGCCCTTGCCGACGCGCTCGAGGACGGCGCCGATCGAGTCGCCGGCGGCGTGGCCGACCAGGCGGCGCATCACCTCTTCCTCGCAGATCTCCATCACCTCGGCGCGCAGGCGCCGGGCGTTGCGCTCGCGCTGGGGATGCTCGCGGCGGAAGTCGCGGTGGCGGAGCGAAGCGTCGAGCACGGCGTCCACGCCCTCGCCCATCGCCGCCTTGGTCATCAGCACCGGGGTCCTCCAGGTGCTCTCGGCGCTCTCCTCGGCGGCCTTGAGCGACAGCATCATCTCGAGTTCGGTGCGCATGCGGATGGCACCGTCGCGGTCGGCCTTGTTGACCACGAAGACGTCGGCGATCTCGAGCAAGCCGGCCTTCATCACCTGCACCGTGTCGCCGGCCTCGGGCACCAGCACCACGACCACCGTGTCGGCCACTTCCATGATGTCGAGTTCGGTCTGCCCCACGCCCACCGTCTCGATGATGATGATGTCCTTGCCGGCGGCGTCCATCAGCCGAACGATGTCGCGCCCCGCCCGCGTGAGTCCGCCGTGGCTGCCGCGCGTGGACAGGCTGCGGATGAAGACCCCTTCGTCGAGGAAGTGCTTCTGCATGCGGATGCGATCGCCCAGCACGGAGCCGCCCGAGAACGGGCTCGAAGGATCGATGGCGATCACGCCCACCGACAGGCCGCGCTCGCGGCAGTGGCCGATGAGGCCGCTGGTAATGGTGGACTTGCCGGCGCCCGGAGGGCCGGTGATGCCGAGGGTGAAGGCGTGGCCGCACTTCTTGTAGATGCGCGACATCACCGAGGCGGTGTCCGCCATGCGGTTCTCGACGACGGTGATGAGGCGGGCCAAGGCCACGCGGTCGTCGCCGGCCAGCATGGCGTCGGCGAGCGCGTGGGGGTCACGACGGGAGCGCGTGGTCATCTTGGTTCAGGTTCTCGCTTGGGCTCAGGATGCTTCGGGTGCGGACGTCTCGCAGGTGGCGGATCGCGACGACGATGGGCGGCGCGCCTCGCGGATGCGGCGCGCGACGTGCCCGGCCAGGAGCCTTCCCGCGTCGCCGTCGTCGGGCCTTCGGCCGGTCTCGGCTTCGATCGTCGTCACGCGTTCCCCGCGAACGCCGCACGTGACGATACAGTCGAAGACCGACGCATCCAAACCCGTGTTGAGCGCCACGCCGTGGTAACTGACGCCGCGCGCGACGCGCAGGCCGAGCGAGGCGATCTTGGCGCCGCCTCCTTCCTCGCCTTCGCCCGTGGTCCAGATACCGGCGGTGCCGGGCTGCCTGCGCCCGGCCACGCCGTGGTCAGCCAGCGCGTCGAGGAGGGCGCTCTCCAGCAGGCAGACCCAGTCCTTCACGCCGAGGCCGAGCGCGGCGATGGAGACGATGGGATAGAGCACCACCTGGCCGGGGCCGTGGTAGGTGGCCCGCCCTCCCCTGTCGCTGCGGGCCACGGTGATGCCGCGGCGGAGCAGTTCGGCCTGGTCGAGGACGATGTCGGCCTCGGGAGCGTGGCGGCCGAGGGTGAACGTGGGCGGGTGGGAAACGAGGACGAGGGTGTCGGGCGCCTGGCCGGCAACGCGCCGGGCGTGGAGCTCGAGCTGGCGACGAAGGGCCTCCTCGTAGGCAACGAAGCCCCAGTCCGCAATCACGGCGTCCTGCTGCCCGTCGCCCTGCCCTGTGGAGACCTCGGTGCGCACGGGCGGACCATACGCAGCCCTCCATCGCCCCTCAAACCGGTTGCAGCCGCCTGCCCTGCCCGCCTCCTCGTGCTAAGCAGGAGCCGTGGCCGGCAAGTCCAACCGCATCGTCGTGGTCGTGGGGCTCTCCCTGCTCGCCCTCGGGGTGGCCAACACCATCGCCGGCAACTCCAAGATGAACGAGTACCGGGCCCGCAAGCAGGCGGCCATCGCGGCCGGCGGCGAATCGGTGAAGCTGCCCTTCTCGGGCACCCCATCCATCCTCGACCCCTCCACCGACGCCCAGCTCCTCTACGAGAGCGCGGCCATCAAGTACGAGTATTACCGCACGGTGCGCCGGGGCGGGCATTACTTCCTCGGGATCGGCGCGGCCCTGCTGCTGGTGGCGGCGATCCGAAGCCGCCTCACGCAGCGCCGCCGCGCCCGCGCCCAGCCCGTCGCCACGTAAGTTCCCGTTCGCAACTTCGAATCCTTTCACCGCGAAAGTTGACCCCCCGGGAAGCGGCACTGTATCCTGCTTCGACTCGTGATCCCGGCAGCGCGGCGCAAGCGGCGAAAGCAGCGCGGGGATAGCGGCATGGGGCTTCGGCGGATCGCCGGGCCGGTGGTGGAGGATGGGATGGGGTGTTGCGGCGATCGGTTCGTTCCGGTCCACCAGTTTCAACTCGCAGGCACGCGCGGTCTCGTCCGCCCGTCGGTTTCTGAGGTGACTCCGTGAGGGCAGCCCAGAACCTGCGCGGGCGCCACGCCGAGTGCGCCTACCTCCTGGACCGGGCCGTCAAGAATCCCTCCTGCGCCGACGAGTTTGCGCGCGCGGCCCTCGACTCCATCCGCCTCGCCCTTCGCCCCTCCTACGCGGCCCTCGTGTGCCGTGGAGGTTCCGGGTTTTTCCGCTGCGGCGACGGCGCCTTGTCGGCTGATGTGGATGCAGCGGCCGAGATTCTCTCGAAGGCCCCCCGCTCTCTTCTCGCCCGCCCGACGACGCTCCGGCGCAGCGAAGCAGCCGGCGCCGGCCTGGCCGGCCTCGAGCACCGCATGAGCGCCTCGGCCCTCGACCTGGTCTTCCCCTTGGGCGACGACGCTTCGCTTCTCGGCGTGGTGGCCCTCGGTCCCCGCGCCGACCGTCGGCCCTACTCGGCCGAAGACGTGGAGTTCCTCGACCGCATCGGCGCCCGCGTGGCCACGGTTGCTTCCCGCGAGGTGCTGGCCAGCGAGGCGGTGGCCCTGAGGGCCCAGGCGGCCGGCTCCGAGCGCCTGGCCTCGGTGGGCCGCATGGCGGCGGGCCTGGCCCACGAGATCCGCAATCCCCTGGTTTCCATCCGCACCTTCACCCAGCTCCTTCCCGAGCGCCACGCCGACGAGGAGTTCCGCAGCAGCTTCCTAGACCTCACGCTTTCGGAGATCGACCGCATCTCCACCTTGGTCGGCGAGATCCTCAGCTACGCGCGGCCGGCTGCCCCGGCCCAGGAAGGCGACGCTCCTTCGGCCACCGACGTGGCCGACTGCGTGGAGAGGACCTGCCTGCTTCTTCGCAGCCACGCGCGCAGCGCCGGCGTGGTCCTCGACTTCGCCGCGGCCGACCTGCCTTCGCGGGCGGCCATCGACGAGGACAAACTGAGGCAGGTGGTGATCAACCTGGTGGTCAACGGCATCCAGGCCTGCGGCGGTCGCGGCCGCGTGACGGTAGCGGCATCGGCGGCGCCCGACGGCCGCATCTGCGTGAAGGTTTCGGACGACGGACCCGGGATGCCGCCTGAGGTTGCCTCGCGCATCTTCGAGCCCTTCTTCACCACGCGCCGCGAGGGCACCGGCCTTGGCCTGGCCCTCGTGCAGCGCATCCTCGACGAAGTGGGCGCGACCATCTCCGTGGTGACGGCGCCCGAGTGCGGGACGACCTTCCGGGTGGATCTGCCGACCGACGCGGCGGCCTTCGCCGGAGCCGCGGCGGCGACGGCGTGGGCGGGTTCGCCCGGCCGTGACAGCGCGCCGCACCTGGCCGAGGTGGAAGACCTTCCCGTCCTCCTCGCGGAGTCCGTTCTCTAGATGTCCAAGCCGCCCAAAGTCGCTCTCGTCCAGGTTCCGGAAGCGGTCGCGACCGCGGTGAGGTCCCTCGTGGGCGCCGGCAACGTGGTCGAGTACGCGACGATCGCGGCGGCTTCGGGAGCGGACGTCGTCGCCGTCTGCGAGTGCCGGGAGGGTGTAGCGCCGGGTCCGGGACCGGCCCTCCTCTTCGTCGTCGCCAAGGGCCGCTCTTTCGATCCCACGACGGCCGGCGACCGGGCTTTCGATGTGGTCGAGAACCCGTTCGATATCGTTGATTTGCGTCTCAAACTTCGCGCGCTGCTGAACGCCGCGCCGCGGCCCTCGTCGCCGGTCGCCGAGCAGACGCCTGCCTGGCTGGACCCGGCTCTCGTCGGGCCCGCCGCCGCCGCCACGCTGGCAGTCGCCGCCCGTCTTCACGGCGCGGTCTGGATCGTGGGCGAGGCCGGCACCGGCGCCGACCGCGTGGCCGCCGGCCTGGCCCGGGCCTGGGACTCGCGGGAGCCGGTGGTGTGGCAGGAGTCGGACGCGCTGGCTTCGGCCCTCTCCCGCTTGGGCGATGCTCCCCGGGTGCTGTGGGTGCCCTCGCTGGAAGACAGGCCGCTTCGCGAGCAGAAGGCCTTCGAGCGTTTCCTCGCCGTGGAACCCGACCGCCGCATCGTTGTCACCTCGGCCGACGCTCCCGACGAGGCGGTGGCCGCCGGCACCCTGCTGCGCACTCTCCACCTGGCCCTCTCGCGCGTTTCGCTGCGCCTGGCGCCGCTGCGCGAACGCCGCGGCGACATCACGGCCCTTGCCACCGCCGCGGCCTCCCGCGTGGCCCTGGCGGCCTTCGGCAGCGGCACCGTCGTGCTCACCGAGGCTGCCCGCCGCGTCCTCGCCTCGTGGCCCTGGGCGGGCAACCTCGCCGAGCTGGAAGCGGTGATGACCCGCAGCGTGATCGCCCGCGGCGGCGACGGCGTCGTCGAACTCGACGCTGCCCACCTCCGCTTCGCGCCGGATCACCTCCAGCCTTTCGCCAACGAGGAAGGCCCGGCCGCCGAGGCCGGGCCTTCCTCGTTGGCGAAGCGCGCCACCATCGTCGCTTTCGATGCCGCCG
>JBHEPB010000211.1:0-5428 GCA_046260515.1 Binatia bacterium | reverse complement strand
CCCCCGCCTCGAATTCGGGTCCCGGACCGTGGACGGCGACCGCACCGCCTACTACGTTCGCGATAACGGCGTCGGGTTTGATATGGTCTATGCCGACAAGCTGTTCGGAGCGTTCCAGCGCCTCCACAGCCAGGAAGAGTTCGAGGGCTCGGGGATCGGGCTCGCGACCGTGCAACTGATCATCCGGCGCCACGCCGGGGAGGTCTGGGCGGACAGCGCCCCGGGCCAGGGAACGACGTTCTACTTCACCCTCGGATCCTGAGGGTGGACTGGGAAAGAGAGGCGACGATGGCCGAGAGAATCATTCTTCTCGTGGAAGACAATCCGGATGACGCGATCCTGACGCGCCGAGCCCTCGAGAAAAGCGAGGTGTCCCACCGCGTCGAGGTGGCCAGGGACGGGCTGGAAGCCCTTGACTACCTTTTCGCGCTCGGCACCCATGCCGACCGGAAGGCCAGCGACATGCCGGCCCTCATCCTGCTCGACCTCAAGCTGCCGAAGGTGGACGGACTGGAAGTGCTGCGCCGGCTGCGTGCCGACCGCCTGACCAAGCTCATCCCGGTGATCGTGCTGTCGTCCTCGGACGAACCCGCGGATGTAATCGAGAGCTACGGCCTCGGGGCCAACAGCTACATTCGCAAGCCGGTGGATTTCGCGGAGTTCACCGAAACCGTCCGCGCCCTAGCCCATTACTGGCTGCGCCTGAACGAGCCGCCTCCCTCGGAGCCGGCCTAGCAGGCTGCGGAAAAGGCGCCACCTTCTTGTCGGCCGCCTCGCACCTGGACCCTTTTGCGCAACATGGCGGGACGCTGTCTTACAGCGGTCAGCTACGGCGGAGCGAGGCGGAGATCACGCGGACCAGGAATTCGGCCGCGGCGTCCACGCCGGGGTCGGGACGCGACAGCAGGACCACGACCATCTCCACGAGCGATGCGCGGAGAACCGCACTGGCGTACTCGGCGTCGCCCTCGTCCTGGAGGCCGGGATCGGCGAAGGACTGCATGTCGGTCTTCAGGGCCGCGTAGACCGGCTTCAGGGCCTTGTCGTCCAGCAGCGAACGAAGGTGCGGAAGGTTGCGGCGCAGCAGGGCGGACGTTTCCGCATCAGCGACCAGGGTCTCGAACAGTCCCCGGCAGGCCTGGCGCAGGTAATCCTCGGCGCCGGAGGCCCGGCCCCGGATCTCGACCAGGGCCCGCAGCATGCGTCCAGCCGCGCTGGCTACCAGCTCGTCCCGAAGCGCGTCCTTGTCCCGGTAATAGTTGTAGAAGGTGCTCGGCGTCATGCCCGCCCGGTGCACGACGTCACTGACCGTGGTGTTCTCGAAGCCGGCCTCGATAAAGGCCTCGACGGCCGCTTTCAGCAGCCTTTCTCGCTTCTCGGCGCGGTTTTGCTCGTGTTTGCTAGCCAAACGATGTCCTCAACCTCTCCGCCCCGTGGAGCCGCCCCCTCCACGCCGCGAATCCTACCCGCATCTTCCGATCGTGACGAGGGGACCTCGAATTTTCTTGTGCGCCAAAAGGATAAGCGTCTTGACTGGAGGCGTTCGTGACATTACCGTCAGCGACTGACGTGGACGTCACTCCGATCACCTCGGCCCCTGCCCGCAGCCGTATCCAAACCCGCCAGCGCCTGGTCGAGGCCGCCACGCGGCTGTTCGCCGAGAAGGGGCTGCACGGGGTGACCAGCCACGACGTCGCCCGCGCGGCGGGGGTGGCCTCCGGCACCTTCTACCTGCATTTCCGCGACAAGACCGACGTCTACCGCCACATCGTTTTTCACGCGATCGAGGAACTCGTCCTTCTCGTCCAGCAGGCCATCGCCGAATCGACCGGAAGCGTGCTCGGGCTGCGCTCCCGCGCGGAAGCGATCGTCTCCTTCGCCGAACACCAGCGGGACATGGTGCGCATTCTCTTCAGCACGGACTCCGAAGCCGCCTCGGTCGAAGCGGATGCCCTTTCGCGCCTGGCCGGCGGACTCGAGGCCCGCCTTCGCCGCGAACAGGAAGAAGGACAGTTCCCCACCGACCTCGATCCTGCTGTGTGCGCCCGCGCCCATGTCGGCATGACCGCGCACCTGATCGACTGGTGGACCCAGGATCCCTCGCGCGCCTCGCGCGAGGACGTCGTCGAGACCCTCGTCCGATTGCGCTTCGCCGGCAAGACCTCCGGCGGGCAGGAGTGAACCAGAGTGAGCAGCAGCAAGGACATCACCCACGACCCCATCTACAACACCGTGGACCGCGACGACTTCCAGGCCATGCTGGACGTGGACCGCTACGGCGAACGCACGGGGGCCTTCGACGGCATCATCGCTGCCACCCACGACCACTTCTGGGATCCCGTTGACCCCGCCTACCTGGACTTCGACAAGGACAAGTTCGACCTCACCCAGGAGACCATCATGCCGATGGACTTCACGATCGAACTGAACTGCGCGGTGGCCGACCGTCTCGACGAAGGCCAGAAGATCCGCCTGGCCAACGAGGTCTCGCGCTGGAGCCTGTCCAGCCTGCTGCATGGAGAGCAGGGCGCCTTGTCCCTGTCGGCCAGCCTCTGCCACATCCTGCGCGACCCCGGCGCCCTCGAGTACGCAAGCAACCAGGTGCGCGAGGAGGCCCGGCACGTCACGGCCTTCACCCGCTACATCCAGACCCGTTTCGGTACGCCCTACCCCTGCGGCGACACGCTCGGGAAACTGCTCGGCGAGCTCGTGCTCGCACCCGAGGTCTACAAGAAGCTGGTGGGCATGCAGATGCTCGTCGAAGGGCTCGCGATGGGCGCCTTCGCGACCCTGCACACCAAGACCCGCGATCCGCTGCTGCGCCGCATGGTCCAGCTGGTGATGACCGACGAGGCCTTCCACCACCGCTTCGGCAAGATCTGGGCCGACCGCACGGTGCCTCAGCTTTCGGAGCAACAACACGAGGTGGTCGAGTTGTGGGCCGCCGACTGCTTCCAGAAGATCTTCTTCAATCTCGTCAACGCCGAGCAGAAGCAGCTGATCTACGCCCAGTTCGGGCTCGACTGGGAGTGGGTGCGCGGCGCCGTCCAGGAAGCCTTCACCGACAACGACCGCCGGCGACTGCTGCGCGAGAACACCAACATCTTCCGCGTGCTGATCAAGACCCTGCTGAACGCCGGGATCATCACCGACCGGACGCGCCACGTTTACGCGATGTGGGTGGACATGGACGAGTTGCGCACCGAGGGCGACTCGATGGTCGGCGACACGATCGCCGAGGAGGGTATCGCCAGCCTCCGCGACATCAACCGCAACCGCAAGCCGATCGGGCGCGCGCTCAAGTCCTCGCCGGCGACCCAGCGCTGAGCGGCGAGGCGGCGGCGTCCAGCAGCGCCAGGAAGCGCTCGACATCGAGGTAGCTATCGACCACGGAGGCTCCGTCCTGCTCCAGGCGCCGCCGGCGGGCGTCGCTGCCGATCCCGACGAATCCTGCGCCGACCTCGCGGGCCGCGCGCAGGTCCCAGGGCTGGTCGCCCACGTACACCACGCACTCGAAGGCCGGGGCTCCGGCCGCTTCGGCGGCCGAGCGCACCGCGGCCGCCAGCACCCCGCCGCGGGAGGGGCCGTCCTCGGAACAGGCGGCGACCTGGGGCGGCACGAGACCGGCACAATCGAGCTTGAGACGGGCCGCGCGCCGCCAGTTGCCGGTGGCGATGGCCACCTTCCAGCCCCGCCGCGCGGCGAGCAGAGGCAGGACCACGTCAGCGCCGGGCACCGGCTGGTAGGCCCGCCCGTGACGGGCGATCTCGCGGGCCAGGCGGGAAAGATATGCTTCCTTGAAGCCTTCGAGTTCCTCCGCGGCCGGCGCGCGGCCCAGGGCCCTCTCAAAGGCCTGCCTGGCGATGCCGCAGTCGGTGGACTCGGCGTAGGTCTCGAGGCGACGGTCGGCCCTCCCTACGCCGAAGGCCTCCTCGAAGGCGGCGAAGAAACACTCGGTGCCGAGCCCCTGCCCGAGGGTGAGGGTACCGTCGATGTCGAAGACGACGAGCCTCACGGTGGGGAGCTATCGGCGACCGGTGCCGGAGCCGCGGGGCAGTCGAAGCGGCGCCATTCGGCGATCCTCGGCACGTCGCGACCGCCGCTGCGGGTGAAACGGCCGCCGGCCACGATGCGCTCGCCGCTTCGGACCAGGGCCGAGACCGGTCCGGTAAAGCCGTCCGCCATCGGCAGCCAGGATCCGTCCTTCCAGTGGGCCACGCGCGGGGCGAGGACACCGCCGACGGTCGCGAAATCGCCGCCGGCCAGCAGGTCGCGGCCATCCACGGCCAGGGAGGCCACGCGAGCGGAGGCCCCGCCCTCGCCGAGCGGGGTCCAGGACGCGCCGTCGAAGCGCGCGATGTGGCCAAGGACGCGCCCGCCGCCCGAGGTGAGGAAGTCGCCGCCCGCCACCAGGCTGCCGCCGAGAATCGCCAAGGCGTGTACGCGCCCGCTGATGCCGTCGCCGACGTTCTGCCACGTGCTGCCGTCCCAGCGCGCAACGCCGGGAGCGGCCACCTCTCCCGCGCGACGGAAATCGCCGCCCGCGTAGAGAAGATCCTCCGCCACGAGCAGGGCACGCACCGTACCGTCGATGCCGGAGCCGACCGCATGCCAGGCCTTGCCGTCCCAGCGCGCGATGTGCAGCGCCGTCTGCCCGCCGGCCTCCGTGAAATCGCCAGCCGCAAAGAGGTCCCGGCCCGAAACCACCAGCGCCCGCACCGCACCGTTCACGCCCGCGCCGAGCGCGTTCCAACCCTTCTCGTCCCAGCGCGCGACGTGGCCGAGCGGCGTGGTCCCGCCCCGGGTGAACTCGCCTCCGGCATAGACGTCGCGCCCGTCGTTGCCCGTGGCCAGGGCGAGGACGCCGGCATTGAAGCCGTCGCCCATCGAGGTCCACAGGCCGCCCGTCCAGCGCGCGATGCGCGACACCGGCTTGCCGTCGGCGAGGAGGAAATCACCGCCGGCGACGATCGTTCCTCCGAAGAGCGCCAGAGCCTCGACCGCGACCCCACCGCGGATACCCTCGCCGCCAAAACCGCGGCCGAGTCCGTTCCAGCGCGAGGCGGCCTCGCCGAAGACGCGGCGGCACGAAAGAGAGCAGCAATCGTCGCCGTCGCACTCCTCGCCTTCGTCAACGCGCCCGTCGCCGCACTGGGCACGGGGGACGGCGCCGGCGGGCTCCGAAGCGGGAGATGCAGCGGCCTCGGTCGTTGCCGGCCAGGACAGAGCCCCCTCCCCGGCATCCCCCAGGGGCAAGACGGGATCTCCCGGCAAGGGAAAGCGGAGTGGGGCCGGGGGGCCGGGAATCTCCGGTGCCGTCGGCGTGGCGGGCCTCAGGCCAGGATCGCTGGGAACTTCGCGCATGCAGAACACGTCGCAGCCGTCTCCCGCCACGGCGTTTCCGTCGTCGCACTGCTCGAGCCCGGAG
>JBHEPB010000074.1:0-3039 GCA_046260515.1 Binatia bacterium | reverse complement strand
GCGCGACTTCAACGGCGGCTTCTTCCACCGCGACGACGTCACGCTGATCGCCGGCGAAGGCCGCCACTTCGTGCGCAAGACGGACCAGGTCTTCGACCTCGTGCAGATCACGGCGGTGGACACCTTTGCCGCCCAGGCCGTCGGCGCCTACGTGCTGGCCGAGAGCTACCTCTACACCGTCGAGGCGATGGAAGACTATTTCCGGCGCCTCGGGCCGGACGGGATGGTTTCCCTGGTGGTCGGCGACCTGCTGTTCCCGGGCCAGTTGCCACCGCTGGCCACCCGCCTGTCGCTGATCGGCTACCGCGCTCTCCAGCGCTACGGCGTTTCCGATCCCGGGCGCAACATCATCGTGGTCGGCGCGGTGCCACCGGGCGACTTCGCGCAGAACGAGGCCGTGCTCGTCAAGAAGACGCCCTTCACGCCGCAGGAGATCGAGCGCGTGTCGAAGTTCGTGGCCGACAAGGGCTTTACGATGCTGTACGCGCCGGGCGTTGCGGGTTCGACCATGTCGGATCTGCTCGGCGTGGACGAGGCGAAGCGCCAGGCCGCGCTCGACGCGGAGATGTTCGAGGCCGAGGCCACGTACGACAACAATCCCTTCTTTTACAACGTGGGCAAGTGGAAGAACTTCTCGCCCGACAAGTCCATCTTCTACACGATGCCCGGCTCCTTCGTCGGCCAACTCGTGCTGGTGCTGATGGTGGTTCAATCCACGCTGCTGGGCGCGGTGCTGGTGATCGCACCGCTGCTGCTCGGGGCCCGCGGCGGACTGCGCGGCCGCGGCGTGCTGTCGTACCTGGCCTACTTCCTGGCCCTCGGCGTCGGCTTCATGTTCATCGAGATCAGCTTCGTGCAGACCTTCGTGCTGTTCCTCGGTTCGCCCACCTACGCGCTGTCGGTCACGATCTTCTCGCTGCTGCTGTTCTCCGGCATCGGGAGCCTGCTGTCGGTCCGCTTCGCCGGCCGGCCCCAGTGGGCCCTTGCCCGCCTGGCCCCGCTGCTGGCGGTGCTGGTGGTGGGCTATGCCTTCGGCCTCGCGCCGGCCTTCGAGGCCGCCCTGCACCTGGACCTGTCCACGCGCATTCTCCTTGCCGTGGCGGCGCAGATGCCGATGGGTCTCGTGCTCGGAATGTTCATGCCCCTCGGTGTCGCGTGCATCGCGCACGAGAACCCCCGCCTGGTGCCCTGGGCCTGGGGCGTGAACGGCGTGGGATCGGTGGCGGGAACCACGCTGGCCGTGCTTCTGGCCATGGCGGCGGGCTTCCGCACCGTGTCGCTGACCGCGGTCGTTCTCTATCTGGTGGGCACCACGCTGATGCTGCGCATCGGCCCCTCCCGACAGGCCTGAGCCGCCAGACGCTTCCGGGACGAGGACGCGGAACCGGGCCTCATTTCGCAGCGGGCGCAGGTGCCGGAGGCGGTTGCGGGATCGTTCCTTCCTCGCGCATCCTGCGCCAGTCGGCCTCGTTGTACATGCGCGTGGTGGTCGGCAGGTCGCGGCTCTTCTCGATGTCCGCCTGCACCGATTGCGGGGAAGCGTCGCCGAGGTTGGTCAGGAGGGGAAGCACCGAGCGGCGCTGGTCGAGGTAGAACTTGCGCCTCTGCAGCGCGAACACGAACGGATCCCTTCCCTCGTCTCGCACCTTCCTGTTGAACTGCCCCAGCCCGAACCCCGACCCCGCGTAGCGCGGCATGGTGAAGTCGAGCACCGTGTGGTCGTCCCTGGTGGGACGCGCGTCCTTCACGAACTCGGCGAAGGCCTTCTCGTCGAACACGAAGAAGCTCAGAAGGTGGTTCACGTCGCGGACCCGGCTGAGTGCCATGTCCTGTCGCACCCTCGGCTCCTCCAGGTGACGACGCAGCTTCTGGTAGTCGATCGTGAGCGGCTCGCGCGTGCCGACGAGCAGGGCGCAACCGGCGTCGAGCTGCCACCACATGGTGGAATGGGGGAACACGTCGGAGAAGGCGCGGAACAGCTCTTTCTCGCTCTCGATGGGGCCGTTGGCGGTGGGTACCCACTGCATCATGATGCCGCCCGGCGCGAGGCGGGCCAGGGCGTCGCGGTAGAACTCCGTGGTGTACAGGTTGATGACGCCGGCCGTGAAAGTCTCGGGCGGCTCCAGCAGGATCACGTCGTAGGTTTCCGACGTGGTCATCAGGTAGTTGCGTCCGTCGTCGATGATGGTGCGCACCTTGGGGTGCTCGAGCACGTTGTCGTTGCTCCAGAACAGGGGGCCGGCGCTCAGGGCGTGCGGGCTCAGCTCCACGTTGTCCACCCTCTCGAGTTCCTCGTGCGCGGCCACGGCGGAAAGGCTGTTGCCGACGCCGAAGCAGATGTGGAGCACGCGCTTGGGCTCGCCCGGATGCAGGAGCATGGGCAGGTGCCCGAGGAAGAAGTTGACGCCGTAGGTGCCGGTCGAGGCCGTGCCGCGCTGGTCCTCGTACACGATGGTGCGCTGGCCCCAGGCCGACTGCACGGCCACGGTGTCGGTGGCGCCTTCCTCGTAGAAGTCCATGTTCATGCCCTTCTGCAGGAAGGTGGCGCGGAAAACGTCCGGCGGCGCCAGGGCCAGGGCCACCACTACCGACACGAGGCCGGCGGCCGCGACCGAAGCACGCGCCGTCGTGCCCGACACGGCCGCGACGGCGGTAGCCGACGCGCCGAGCAGGCTGAGGGCGACCAGCAGCTTCTGGGTCTGCCACATGCCCAGCCAGGGAATCAGCACGAAGGCGCAGCCGAGGGAGCCTACGATGGCCCCCAGGGTGTTGGCCGCGTAGATGCGTCCGATCGAGGCGCCGAGGTCGCGGCGTCCGGTAGAATAGAGCACGGCCGCCATCGGGAAGATCGCGCCGAGGAAGATCACCGGCGGTAACAGGATGATGGTGGCTTTGAGCAGCATCGACGCCACCGAAGTCGTGAAGGAGGTGATGACGTCGGCGCCGAGGATGCTCGTGGTGATCGCCGGAAGCCCGGGGAACAGCGAGATGGTCACGGCGAAGCCCACCGCGACTCCCGCCTGCAGCACGGCCAGGACC
>JBHEPB010000071.1:0-3917 GCA_046260515.1 Binatia bacterium | reverse complement strand
CGCCGACGCCGTGCAACTGGTGCGATCCACCTAGCGTCGCGCCACCGAGGCCCTCCTGCGCCGCGACGACACCATCGACGTGATCGTCCCGCGCGGAGGCCCCGGGCTGGTCCGCGCCATCGCCGAACACTCGCGCATCCCGGTGATCCGTCACTACGAGGGCATCTGCCACACCTACGTGCACGCCGACGCCGACCTCGAGATGGCGGCCGACATCGCCTTCAACGCCAAGGTGCAGCGCCCCGGCGTCTGCAACGCGATGGAGACCCTTCTCGTGCACGAGGACGTGGCCCGGCCCTTCCTCGAGAAGCTCGCGCCACGCCTCGTGGAAGCCGGCGTCGAGCTGCGCGGCTGCGAACGCACGCGCGCCGTTCTGCCCGCGGCCGTCGCCGCCAGCGAGGAAGACTGGCGCACCGAGTACCTCGACCTCATCCTGGCGATCCGGGTGGTCGCGACGCTCGACGAAGCCATCGACTTCATCAACGAGCACGGCTCGGGCCACTCCGACGCCATTGTCACCTGTTCGAAGGAGGCCGCCGGCCGCTTCCTCGCCGAAGTCGATTCGGCCACCGTCTACGAGAACGCTTCCACGCGCTTCACCGACGGCTTCGAGTTCGGCTTCGGCGCTGAGGTGGGCATCTCCACCAATCGCCTGCACGCGCGCGGCCCGATGGGATTGCGCGAACTGACCACCTACAAATACCTGGTGCGCGGTCAGGGACATGTGCGCTGAACCGGCGGGGGTCGCCCGCGCCGTTCGCATCGGCGTCCTGGGAGGCACTTTCGACCCGGTCCACCTCGGGCACCTCGCCAGCGCCCGCGAGATCGCCGCAGCCTTCTGCCTGGACCGCGTGCTGCTGGTGCTCTCGGCCCGTCCGCCCCACAAGCCGTCGGATGCGCCCGCTGCGGCCGAAGTTCGCTGGCGCATGCTGGAGCTGGCGGTGGAAGAGGCCCGGCACGCAGCCGCGCCGGACACCCTCCTCGTCCCCTGCGACATCGAACTGCGCCGCAGCGGGCCGTCCTGGACGGTGGATACCCTGCGCGAACTGGGGCGCCTCCACGAAGGAAGCGAACTCTTCCTGATCCTCGGCATCGACGCCTACGAGGAGATCGACACGTGGAGCCGTCCCGGTGAGATTCCCGGACTCGCCAGCATCATCGTCACCACTCGGCCCGGCCGGGATTTTCCGGACAGCGCCCCACTTCCTCCCGTTGCCGCAAGGCCCCATGCCCGTTATGATCCCGCCATCGGAGCCCACGTCCACACGAGCGGCCACACCATCCGCGGCTACCGCATCCGCGGCATCGAGGTTTCGGCAACCGACATCCGCCGCCGCGTCCGCTCGGGCCTCCCCATTGCCCACCTCACGGGCGAAGCCGTCGCCGAGTTCATCGCCCGCAACGGACTCTACCGCGCTTCCGTCACCGAGGCCGGCGACCCCGCCGGCCCTTCGGAAACCACCGGGACAGGCAGGAATGAAAAGAGCTGAATCTGCAAAGAAGAAGGACACCGCCCGCGAGCTCGCCATCGCGGCCGCCGACCTTGCCGCCGACGGAAAGGCACTGGACATCACCGTCCTCGACCTTCACGAGATCTCCTCGGTGGCCGACTACTTCGTGCTGGCCAGCGGCCGTTCGCACATCCAGGTGGAGTCGGTCTGCGACCGCATCGTGGAGGGCGTGCAGGAGCGCCTCGATCGCAAGCCGCTGGCCGTCGAAGGACTCGAGAACGCGCAGTGGGCCGTGCTCGACTACGGCTCGGTGGTGATCCACGTCTTCCAGGAAGGCGTGCGCAAGCTCTACGACCTCGAGAGGCTCTGGAGCCTCGCCCCGCGCTGGAAGCACGAGGACGGCCCCGCCCCGGCGGCCGCGAAAAAGTCCCCGCGCACGTCCAGGAAGACGGCGGCCCCCGAGGCCGCGGCGGACGAAACGGCGCTGGCCTGACCATGGTCCGCCGCCTCCTCACTTTCCTCGCGGCGCTCACGCTGATCGCCGGCGTCGCGTCGCTGGTCTACTTCAACTCCCAGCCGACCACCCTGCGCTGGGGTCCCCGCCAGGAGCTCACGCTGCCACTGGCCTGGCTCATCGTCGCATCCACCGTCGCCGGAGCGGCCCTGGTCTTCTTCGTGCTGATCGCCCGCGAGGGCCATTGGGCCTTGAGACAGTGGCGCCTGCTGCGCTCGCTTCGCGCCGCCGAGAGGGCCGCGGCGCGACGCTCCGAAGCGCGTTCCTGCATGCTGGCCGGACGCCCGGCCAAGGCCCGTGCCCTGCTCGCCCGCACCGCCACCGGCCCCCACGCCGTGCTGGACGACACTCTCGACTTCGCCGAGGCCTTCCTCGTCGAGGGCAAGGCCGCCGAAGCCCGCGGCCATCTCGAGGACGCCCGCCGCGATTTCGGCGACGACCCCCGCCTCCTGCACGCCCTCGCCCGCTGCAGCCGCGCCACTGGCGACCATGCCGGCGCCGTCACCGTGCTCGAGAAGGCCGTCGCGGCCCTCCCCTCCAGTTTCGTTCTCCATGCGATGCTGCGCGACGCGCTGGTCGATCTCCAGTGGTGGTCGCGCGCCGAGGCGACCCAGCAGCGCATCGTGGACCTGCACCCCGGGGACCCGGGCGAAAAGCGGCGCCTGATCGACATCCGCATGCGCGCGGCCGAGATCGGCAACGAGAACGAAAGGGACACGGCGCTGCGCGCGGTGCTGGCGCTGGATCCGTCGTGGCCGGCCGCGGCCACCGGCCACGCCTCGGTGCTGCAGGCCCAGGGCCGTTCGCGCGCGGCGGTGCGCGTGCTCTATCGCGCGGCCCGCCGCCGGCCGGCCGCCGAAACGCTGGGCGCCCTCGACGCGTCGCTCCAGCAGACGAGCCCGCGGCGCCTGCTGCGCCTGTACCGACGCCTGCGCCGCACACATCCCGCGTCCCACGAACTCATGCTCCACCACGCCGCCCTGCTCGTGCGTCTCGGACGCAGCGGCGAAGCCGAAGCGGTGCTGCGCGGGCTCGACGGCGCCACCGGCCGCGACGCCGCCGAAGTCGCCAACCTTCGAGCGAAGATCCTCGAAGGCAGTGCCGAACCGGCCGCCGTCGCCGAGGCCTTGCGACTCGCCCTCGACAAGTCCCTGGAATCCTGAGGCCGTCGTCCGGCTGCGGAAAAAGGCCCATCTGCGTCGTCGGCGGGGGAAGGCGAGAGCATGCGAGCGCGTTGGGTCTGCTCAGCCGACGACGGCGCGGGCGATGACGGCCAGGCCGGCGAGATCGTGAACGTCGTGGCGCTGCTCGGGCACCGCCGCCAGCGCCACACCGGCCGGAAGACCGGACTCGAACACCTCCCGCCTCACCGCCTGGGAAGCCGCCTGCAGGAGACGCACCCGCGTCACTTCGCCCAGCCATGCGGACGCCGCCGGCGGGACGCGGGCCTCGGACAGCGCGCGCAGCACGCGAGAAATGCCGTGGTCGCCATGGTCGCCGCCCTCGTCGTGAAGATCGCCGGCGCCGGCCAGGGCCCCGGGGTCGTCGATACCGTCGGCCGTCTGCAGGCGGTTCATCACGACGCCGCGCAGGGCGACCCCGAGTTCCTTCATGCCCGCCGCCAGTCCCTCGGCATCCTCGAGCACCTGTTCGTCGGGCCCCGTCACCAGCACGAAGGACGTGGTCGGCGCCTGCAGCAGGCCGCGCACCTTGCGGCTGCGGGCGGTCACGCCGTCCACGAGGCTCTCGATCGCGGCGAAGAAGGCGGAGATCTCGCTGAGGGCCTGAAGCCCCGTGGCATCCTCCAGGCGTTCGAACACGAAACGGACGCTGCGGCTGGCCGTCTTCCACGCCGACCAGCCCGCCGACGCCGGCCGCGCCAGCCAGCCCAGCACGCTCTTGTCGAAGAACTCCTCGAGGCGGCGCGGCGCTTCGAGGAAATCGAGGGCGTG
>JBHEPB010000191.1:0-17676 GCA_046260515.1 Binatia bacterium | reverse complement strand
CCCGCCCCGCCCAGCCCCGCCGCCGCCGCCAACCCCCTCGGCCACCACCGACGCGATCCAGCAGTCGTCGCGTTCGCGGAAAGGCTTGGGCGGCAAGGCAACGGGCTGCTCGTAGATGCGTCGCACCAGCGGCCTCGTCAGCACGAGGCGAGGCGACGGTGCAGCCACGCTCTCGGCCGCCTCCCACCTGTACCCGGCCTCGGGCAGGTGCCCCTGGCGCAGCACGGCGCGCACGACCGACCCCTCGCCGAGTTCGGCGCACACCCTGGCCATGGCCCGCGCCGCAGCGCCGAGATCCCGCCGCGTGCGCTCTCGAAACAGCCTGAGCTGTTCGTGTCCGGCGGCGGCGGCCTCCACCTCGACTTCGATCTCGAGAATGGAGAGGACGGAGGACGCGCCGCCGATCTCGCGCCTCACCAGCGTCTCGAGGCGAAGCCGGACGAGATCCGTGAGCACGGCTTCCTCGAGAGTCGCCTCCGCCGCCTGCACCTCGAACCCGATCGAAGGCCCGTCGCGCCGCAGGTTGCGATGCAGGCGCACGCGCACACCGCGCACGGCTTCGTCGCGCGCCGCCAGCACGGCGATCAGTTCGGCCAGCAGGCGGCGCACCACGAAGAGCACGATGCCGGTGTCGCCGACAGGATCGTCCAGGAGCAGGGAGCGCACGAGCGACACCGGCGCGGCCAGCGGCACGAGGGGATCGAAGGCTTCGCCCCGCGCGCGGCGGTGCAGCCGCCAGGCTTCGTCCTCCACGCGCCCGAAACGCGCGAAGCGCCGCCGGATGCCGTCGGCGGGAAGGGCGGCGAAGGCGCCGACCGTGTGCACGCCCAGGCGCGCGAGGGCGCCGAGCAGCGCCGGCGCGAGGCCGAGGCGCTCCAGGCGAACGTCGCGCACGAAGCGGCGCTCCTCTTCCTCGCTCTCGCACACGAGGAGCCCGCGCGCCCCGCCCCGTCCTCGCCCCGGCGCCATCCCCCGCGCCAGCGCATACGTCCCGAAGCGCGTGAACCCGGCTACGAGCCGTCCTTCGAATCCCTTCGCCCGCAGCGCGCGCAGCACGGCGCGGCCCCAGGCGCCAAGGTCGGCGTAGAGGCCGCCGAGCCCGCCCGCGTCCAGCCAGAACACGCCGGCCTCTTCCGCCGAAGGCTCGACGTGGGGCGTGAACGCGCGCAGCACTTCGGTGATCACGGCCAGCCCCGGCAGGGCGGGCAGGTCAACGCAGGCCAGGCGGGCCACGCAGGATCTCCTCGTGGGTCCAGCCCGGCGTGCGACGCTTGTCCTTCACGGCCTCGACCACGCAGCCGAAGCGGCCGGTGCCCACGCGGCGGCACGACGTGGCCACGCGCAAGGAGACGATGGGCGCGATCGACGGCGCCTCCAGCGCCTTCTCGGTGAGGAAGACGACGACCGCGCCGTGCTGGCGCGCCAGCCCGAGCAGGCGGCTGGCCAGCGCGGGAGGAACGCTGGCGTGCGCGTCGAGATCGACGACCACCAGCCCGAAGGCCCCCGAGCGCAGCAGCTTGTCGGCCGCGCGCGCGGCGAAGGAGGCGTCCGCCGCGCGCACGACCACAAGGGCGGCCAGGTCGATGCCGCCGGCCTCGAAGTCGGGTGGATAGAAAGTGGAACGGCGCGCGCTTACCCAGGCCACCGGATCGCCGAGCAACTGGGCCTGGACGAGCAGCGAAGCCGCCGCCGAGAGCGCCGCGCTGCCCTCGCGCCGCGGCGCCGTGATCTCGACGAGGCGCCCGGCCAGGCAGGCGGCATCCCAGGCCGAATCGGGCCGGGCCAATTCGGCCGGTTCAGGCGGGTCGGCGAGGTCGGTGCGGGGGGCGGGCGTTTCCACGGCCCGCCCCGTTTAGCAGGGTCGGGCACGGCGAACAAGTGGCGAAAATCCTCAGTCCTTCCTTCAGCCTTGCTCGGTCTCCAGCGGCGCCCCGAACCCCGCCTCCAGCAACCCCGCCAG
This sequence comes from Binatia bacterium, assembly GCA_046260515.1. Lineage (GTDB taxonomy): Bacteria > Desulfobacterota > Binatia > UBA1149 > CAITLU01 > DATNBU01. Next base: position 15,716 of record JBHEPB010000191.1, on the reverse strand, counting down.
CGCTTCCGCCCGCTGCGGCGTGTGGACCGCCACCACCGCGACATCGTCGGCGCGCAGCCCACTGCTTCGCGTCATGATCTCGAAGCCCTGGCCGCCGCGCTCGTAGCCGAGCACCAGGGCGAGGTCGCGGCGCAGCACGCTGCCGCTTTCCGGCGTCGCGTCGCCGTGGTGCAGCGACGTGAAGTCGGGGCTTTCCAGGCAGGGCAGCCTCAGCGTCTCCACCTGCCCGTTGCGCCAGCGCAGGTCCCAGCGCAGGCGATCGTGGGGGCCGTCGAAGAGCACGGCGCCGTGGAAGCGCCGTACCGCGTCGGACTCGGCGGCCGTGCCCGATCCGGCCAGGGCCACCAGCCCCCGCGGCACCCGGTGCTGCCCGCAGCAGGTTGCGGCGAAGAGCGTGTTGAGGTGATCGTTGGACGTTAGCCCGACGGCGATCTGCACCTCTTCGATGCGGGCCTGCAGCAGCGAGCGCTCGCGCAGCGCATCGCCGGTCACCACGCGGAAGCCGACTTCGCCGGCGCGCCGCCCGTTGCGCGGATCGTCGTCGAGGAAAACCACGTCGCGCCCCGAGCGCCGCAGCTGTTCGGCCAGCAGCAGTCCGAGGCCGCGGGCGCCGAGGATGGCCACGGCGCGGCGCATGCCGATTCTCAGGCCGAGCAGGGTGCCGAGGGGCGCGGCGACGAGCCCGGCCAGGCCGACCGTGACGATGATGGTGAGGAACACCAGTGCCCGCAGCGCGTCGCCGCTGCCGGTGCCTTCCTTGTCGAGCACGGAGGCGGTGGCCGAGGCCACCGCCGCGGCCACGATGCCGCGCGGGGCGATCACGGCCGCGAGCACGCGCTCGCGCCAGTCGATGTCGCTTCCCCAGGTTGCGACGGCCACCGCCAGCGGCCTCACCACCACCACCAGCGAGGCCACCAACAGCCAGGCGGCCGGCCCGAGGTCCTCGATGTCGCTCAGTCTCACGTCGGCGGCCAGCAGCACGAACACGAAGCCGATCAGCAGCACCGTCAGCTGGTCCTTGAACTCGCGAAGGTCGCGGTCCACGCGCGTCTCCACGTTGCCCACCACCATGCCGGCCACCGTTACCGCGACGATGCCGCTGTGCGAGAGGAAGGCCTCGGCGCCGTGGAACAGCAGCACGACGGCCGACAGCGACAGGATGTTCTCGAGGCCGCGCGGCACCAGCCGCGGCGAACGCAGCACGAAGGCCAGCGCGAAGCCGGTGGCCGCGCCGGCGGCCGTGCCCACGCCGATGCGCAGCGCCACGCTGGCCACTTCGAGCCCCACGGTCATGGCCTCGGGCACCAGCGCCACCTGCAGCACCACGGCGGCCAGCAGGGCCCCGATGGGATCGATGAGCACACCCTCGGCCTCGAGCATCGAACGGATGCCGGGCTTGAAGCGGAGCTCGCGCAGCAGCGGCGCCACGACGGTGGGTCCGGTGACGACGACGAGGCTGCCGAAGAGGAAGCACAGGGCAGGGGGCCACTTGAGGAACAGCCAGGCCGCTGCCGCGGCGCCGAGCCAGGTGACGAGCCCTCCGAGCAGCAGCAGCCGCCGCAGCGAACGCTGCAGCGAGCGCAGGCGCGAGATCTCCAGGTTCATCCCGCCCTCGAACAGGATGACGGCCACGGCAAACTGCACCCAGGAATGCAGGCCGGTGCCGAGCGCCCTCGGCCTCACCCAGCCCGCGCCTTCGGGCCCCAGCGCGACGCCGAGGGCGAGAAGAAGGACGATTCCGGGGATCCGCAGGTGCCGCGCGACCACTTGCCCCAGCACGCCCGCGGCCATCGCCACCGACAGCGACAGGGATGCTCCGGAGACCGCCACGCGGCGAAGCTACGCGATTGCCGCTGCGATTCCACCACTGCCTGCGCGGTGGCCTTGTGTCAGCCCGCCCCCCGGATAAAAAGCGCGTCGCCCCCTCTCTCTTCTTGGCCGCCTGGAGGACCCTTTCGATGTCGTGGGATCAGCTGACCGACGTATTGTGGAACATTTTGGTGACGCAGACCGGACTGCTCCACATCACAGGCGGCAACGTTCTGATGTGGGCCGTCGGCCTCTTCTTCCTCTACCTGGCCGTGGCCAAGAACTTTGAGCCGCTGCTGCTGGTTCCCATCGGTTTCGGCATCTTCATCGTCAACTTCCCCCTGGCTCCTCTCATGGGCACCACCGCCGGCGGCTACCCGGAGTTCCTCGCCGTTTTCTACAAGTACGGCCTGGAGTGGGAGATCCTGCCGGCCGTCATTTTCCTCGGCCTCGGCACGCTGACGGATTTCGGTCCGCTCATCGCAAATCCCAAAGTCCTGGTGGTAGGGGCGGGGGCCCAGCTCGGCGTGTTCATCACCTTCGTGGGAACCCTGCTCTGCGGTTTCACGCTGAAGGAAGCCGCTTCGGTGGGCATCATCGGCGGCGCCGACGGCCCCACCACCATCTACCTGACGACGGCGCTGGCTCCCCATCTCCTCGGCGCCAACGCGGTGGCGGCCTACTCCTACATGGCCCTGGTTCCCCTGATCCAGCCTCCCATCATGAGGGCGCTCACCACCAAGAAGGAGCGCCTCATCGTGATGGAGCAGCTCCGCCCGGTCTCGCCCCTGGAAAAACTCATTTTCCCCCTGATCGCGGCCGCGGTGATCGCCCTGATGATCCCGGCGGTGACGCCGCTGATGGGCATGTTCATGCTCGGCAACTTCATGCGCGAGTCCGGGGTGGTGAAGCGACTGGTGGATACCGGCGGCGGCGCCCTCATGAACATGGTGACGATCTTCCTCGGCCTGGCGGTGGGCGCCTCCATGCAGGCCGACAAGTTCCTCGGGCCCAAGCCCCTGCTCATCCTCGGCTTCGGCATCATCGACTTCGTGTTCTGCACGGCCGGCGGCATCTGGACCGTGCAGATCCTCAACTTCTTCAGCAAGAAGAAAATGAACCCCCTCATCGGCTCGGCCGGCGTGTCGGCTGTGCCCATGGCCGCCCGCGTCTCCCACGTGGTAGGCTTGGAGGAGAACCCGCAGAATTTCCTGCTCATGCACGCGATGGCGCCGAACCTGGCCGGGGTGATCGGCACCGCGGCGGCCGCCGGCATGTTCATCGCGATGTTCCAGTGAGGAGGGGCCATGGACTGGTTGTTCACCTACGCTGACCCGACGATCGACTGGAACTACGCGATGATCACCCTGGTGGTGCGCTTCATCGGCGTGTTCGTGGTGATGGCTGTGGTGCAGATCGCGATGCAGACGGCATCCAAGGGCATCCGGATCGTGGAGACCCGTGCGGCGCAGAAGGCGGCCGGGGGCGCGCCTGCCGTCGCGGCTCCAATGATGTCGCTGGACATCTCGGCCATCGCCGACGGCGACGCCATCCTGGACGGACGCACGGTGGCGGCCATCGGCCTGGCCCTGTCCATGGAAGCCGAACAGAAGACCGCGGCGGCGCGGCGCCTGTCGGCCGCGAGCCATCCGTCGGGCGCACGGGCCTCGGCCTGGGGCCTGTCGGCCCGCCTGAGAGGCCTGCGATGAGACCGTCGAGCCGGTCGAAACGGGTGAGACGGCGGTACGAAACGATCCGGAGTGAGGTAGCGTAAAGTGGGCATTCACCGATTCATCATCGAAGAGACCGAGTTTGAAGTGCACGTGGGCCCGCGCCAGGGCAACCGCGTGGCGGTGAATGTCAACGGCATGGAGTACGACGTGGACATTGCCGGCAGCGAAGCCGCGGCCGCTGCGTCTCCTGCTCCCGTGCGCACCGAAGCCCGCCAGGCGGCCGCTGCGCCGGCTGCGCGTCCTGCGAGCGGCGGCAGCGGCGAGGTGCGCGCTCCCATCTCCGGCGTCGTCCTGCGCATCGCCGTCACGGTGGGCCAGAAGGTGACCCGCGGCACCGAGCTCCTCACCCTCGAGGCCATGAAGATGGAGAACCCTATCCTGGCCTGGGAAGACGGCGTGATCCGTTCGGTGGACGTGAAAGCCCAGCAGGAAGTCCGCGAAGGCGAACTGCTCGTCGTCATCGGCTAGGCGGCCGGCCTCGAAGCGCCCGCGCGCCTCCGGGCATCCCCCGCGCGCCGGTCAGGGATCGATGCGGCCGCGCTGGGTCTCGGTCATCAGCGGACAGGCCTCCTGCTTGCGGCCGAACCAGCGCAGGCGCCGCGCGGCCACCGCATCGTAAGAGCGGTCCACCAGCGCCCGCGGCAGCAGCCGCAGCAGCCCGCCCACGAGGCGCCACATCCCTCCCAGCCCGTCCAGGATGGCGACCACCGCGTCGCCGCGCAGCAACACGTCGCTTCCCGTTGTCACCACGATGCTGTCGGGCCGATGCACGCGCACCGACTCCGGCACCGTCGCCGCGAAGGTCGGTCCCTCGAGCGGAGCCAGGCGAAAGCGCGCCGGCTCCCTGTCCTCGGCGACGAGGAAGCGGACGGCGCCGTGGCACAGCGCACAGTTGCCGTCGTAGAACACCGTCGATGGTTCGCGGCCGGGCGATCTCGCCACCCACGCCGGTTGCAGCGTGAGCAGATGGAAGAGCAGGAGACCGCCGATGCTGCCGTCGCCCTGGTAGACCGAGAAAGCCTGGACGGCCAGCGAGAGCATCCACGCCGCCGGCTCCGTTCTCGCGAACATTCCGAGAAGGCCTGCGGCCACGAGCGGCCCTGCAACGTAGAGGCTGCCGCTCCACCACTGCTGCGCGCCGAAGACGAGCAGCGCCGCTACGAAAACCGCGCGCCACACGGCCCCGTACCAGGTGGGCATCCACCATCCCCCGTCCGGATCCTCGCGCGCGAGCGCCGCCACGCTTCCGTAAGGCGCCGCGGGCAGGAAGAAGTGCAGGGTGGTCCAAAGGTAGAGCAGCCGCGCAGCAGTTGTGTCCAGGAAATCGGGAAGGGCGTAGGGGAGGAGGATCGCGAACGCCGCCGCCATCGGCCGGCCGCCCGCGCCGAGCGCGACGGCCATCGCCGCCACGACGAGGCTCGCCGTAAAGGGCGCCGCGCCGTCCGCCTCGACATACGCGCAAGCGAGAACGACGGCCGCGAAGCCGGCGACGATCGCGCGCAGGAGGCTGTACTGGCCTCCCGTCCACGCGAGGTCGGCCCCGCGGCTCTGGAAAGCTTCAGGCACGGAAGGCCGGCAGCACCTTTTCGGCGAAGAGGGCCGCCGGCTCGCGCACGTCGCGCCCGAACATCTCCATCACGAAGTGACGGCAGCCGCGGTCCACGTGGCCCTGGATCTTCTCGATCACCGCGTCCGGACAGCCCCAGATGCCGTTCTCGCGCAGCCCCGCTCCCATGTGACCGCCGTAGACCTTCTCGGCCTTGCCCACCGCGACTTCGGCTTCTTCCTGGGTGGGCAGGATCACCACGAGGCACTGCTGGGAGATCTCGATCTCGTCGAAGTCGCGCCCGACCCGCTCGCAGTGGCCGCGCAGCACGCCCACCTTGTGGGAGAGGTCCTTCTGGTTGACCGCCAGGTTGTTCCAGATGTCGGCGTGGCGCGCGGCCAGCGCGAGCAGCACTTTCTCGCCCCCGCCGCCGAGAAGAATGCGCGGCCTCACTTCGGGCCGCGGCTCGCACACCACGTCCTCGATGCGATAGACCGCGCCGCGGTAGGTAGGCTGCTCCTCGGTCCACATGCGCTTCATGATCTCGCAGGTGTCGTCGAGGGCGGCCAGCCGCGTCTTGACGCCGGGAAAGTCGCAGCCGTAGCCTTCGAACTCCGAGGCGAACCAGCCCGAACCGAGCCCCGCGATGATGCGCCCGCTGCCGGCGATCGCGTCGATGGTGGCGATCTGCTTGGCCAGCACGGCCGGGTTGCGAAAGAAGGGCGGGGTGACGAGCGCGCCGAGCGAGATCCGCGAAGTGACGGCGGCGACGGCCGCGAGCAGGCTGTACGCTTCGAGGATGGGAATGTTCGGCATCGGCACGCCGTACAGGTGGTCGCAGACCCAGGCGCTGTCGTAACCGGCGGCGTCCAGTTGCTCGGCGGCGGCCCGGGTGTCGGCCCACGAACGCTTGATCTGGGGCAGCGTGACCCCGAACTTCACGGACTTCGTCATCGATTTCTCCTCGTGCTGGTCGGTGGCCGGGCATGTACCGCGGCGGCCGCAACTTCTCACCGAGGAGGCGGGCGATCAAGAAGCGCCGGCGAAGCCGGCTCTACAGCGTGAAGAAGAAGGCTGCTCCGCGGTCCGGTTCCGCCTCGGCCCAGACGCGGCCGCCGTGGCGCTGGACGATGCGCTCCACGATGGCCAGCCCCACGCCCGTCCCTTCGTAGGGGTCGGCCGTGGGCAGGCGCCGGAACACGTCGAAGAGCTGGGAGGCTTCGCCCATGTCGAAACCGATGCCGTTGTCGCGCACGCACCACACCTGGCGGCCGTCGCGGCTCTCGCAGCGCACTTCGATGCGGGCCGGGCTGCGCCCGCGGCTGAACTTGGCGGCGTTGCCGAGCAGGTTGACGAACACCTGGCGCAGCAGCACAGGGTCGGCCTCGCAGGCCGGCAGGTCGCCGATGGCCACTTCCACCGTGCGGCTGCCCGGAGCGATGCCCACCTCTTCCAGGGCCTCTTCCAGGATGGTCCGCGTCTCGACCGGCCGGATCTCAGTCTGGCAGCGTCCCAGCCGGGACAGCGCCAGCAGCCCGTCGATGAGCCCGTCCATGCGCCGCGCCGACGATTCGATGCGCTGCAGAGCCGTGCGGCGGGCCTCGTCGTAGTCGTCGAGACCTTCGTCGATGAGGATCTTGGCGTAGCCGTTGATGGCGCGCAGCGGCGCGCGAAGGTCGTGGGACACCGAGTAGGCGAAGGCCTCGAGGTCGCGGTTGGCGGCCTCGAGCTGGACGGTGCGATCGGCGACGCGCCGCTCCAGGGCCTGGTTCAGTTCGTGGATCTCGCGCCGCGCGCGGCTCAGTTCGGTGATGTCCTGGGTGGTGCCCCTCAGGCGCCGCGGGCGCCCGCTCTTCGCGTCCAGAAGGATCTCGCCGCGGGCGTGCACGACGCGTTCGCTGCCGTCGGATCGCCGGATGCGGTGCTCGCTCGAGTAGGGACGGCGCTGGACGATGGCTTCGCGGAGAGACGCGATGAGCTGCGCGCGGTCGTCCGGATGCACGAAGGCCAGCGACAACTCCGGCGAGAGCACGGCGCTGCCCGGCTCCACGCCGAAGATGCGGTAGCACTCCTCGGAGGCGCGCAGGATGTTGGCCGACAGGTCGGCGCCCGAACCCACCAGCTCGTACTCCCAGCTGCCGATGTGCGCGATGCGCTGGGAAGCGAGCAGGTGGGCCTCGCTGCGCTGGAGGGCGCGCAGGGCTCCGTTGCGTTCGGTGACGTCGAGGAAGGTGGTCAGGTGGCGGTGGGGAAGAAAGTTGGACACTGCCCTCAACTCGAGGTCGCGCAGGCGCCCGTCGGCCCTCCACACGCGCACTTCGGCGGTGAGCTGGCCTTCTTCCACGAGCCGTTCGCCGAGCGGCCGCGACTCGGCCACTTCGCCGATGTGCTCCCAGTAGCGCGAGCCCACGATGTCCTGCAGGCGGCGGCCGAAGATGCGGCACCCCGACGGGTTGATGTCGAGGACGCGGCCGGCGTCGTCGGTGAGCATCACACCGTCGGCGCACTGGTCGAAGATCGCGCGGAATTGCTCCTCGTTGGTGCGCCGTTCGAGATCGGCGCGCTCGATCTCGTCCAGGAGGCGACGCGGGACCTCGGCCTCGGCGCGGTGGCGTTCGGCCAGCAGCATGGAATCGGTTTCGTCGCAGAAGGTGACGGCGACGAACTCGATGCGGCCTTCCTGGTCGAGCAGCGGAAAGGCCCGCGCCGACAGCGCCACGCGGCGCCGCGAAGCGGGGCAGGGCGGCTCGGGGTGCTGGTACCAGAACGTGGGCGTGGCCACGCTCTCGCCGCCGAAGGCGCGGCGCACCCAGAACAGCACGCCGCTGCTGCCGAGCACTTCATCCTCGGAGAGTTCGCAGCCGGTTACCGGTTCGCTGCCGAACAGTTCGCGGTAGGCGGGATTGACGCGCACGCAGAAGCCGGCGGGATTGTAGAGGGCCAGCGCGTTGGCCGAATGCTCGATGAGGGTGGCCAGGACGCCGGCCGGATCCGAGAGGGCTTCGAGGCTTTCGCGCAGTTCTTCGACGCGGCGTTCCACCATCGGGACTCCTGCGTGCCGCTTTCTGCCCCATGCAGATGTCGCGGTACGACTTTGCCTGTCGCTCACGCGTCCACCGCCGCCGCCTCTCCGCCTCCTCGCGCCGGCGCACCATACGACTCCTCGCGCCGTTCGGAAAGGGCCGACGGGTGGCGTCCGGGCGGTTCTTCCTGATCGAGGCGGGTTACGCACCCTGCTTCCCCAGCTTGCCCCGCGTGGACGGGAGCCGGCGTTCCGGCTAAGTCCCACGCCTTACCCCCATGAACGTCTTTTCCGGAAATCCCCTCGACCGCGCCCAGACGCAGCGTCTGGACGAGGCCTGGCTGGCGGCCAGCCTCGAGGACTCGCGCACGCGCTTCCTGCCCCTGCACCAACTGGACGTGATGGTGAAGAAGGACGGCACGGGCCTGGCCTGGGGCCGCCGCGCCCTCGTGGGCCGCGCCGGTGCCACGCCCGCGCCCATCCTGCTCGGCCTGCGCGACGATGTAGCCCACTACGCGGTGGACGTCTCCGCCCTGAAGGATCCGGCCGGCGAACTGGGAGTGGCCGAAGTCGCCGAATTCACGGACGTTCGCGCGGTGGCCGGCAGCCTCCCGGAAGCCGACAGCGGCATCGTGGCCCAGGCCCGGGCGCTGGTGGACTGGCACGCCACCCATCCTTTTTGCGCACGCTGCGGCGCCTCCACCGAAGTGGCCCAGGGCGGGGCCCTGCGCCGCTGCAGCAAATGTTCCGCAGAGCATTTCCCGCGCGTGAACCCTGTCGTGATCATGCTGGTGGTGCGCGGCGACCAGTGCCTGCTCGGCCGCCAGAAGGGCTGGCCGCGCGGCATGTTCTCCACGCTGGCCGGCTTCATCGAGACCGGCGAAACCATTGAGGAAGCCGTGCGCCGCGAGGTGCTCGAGGAGGCCGGTATCCGCGTGGGAGAGGTGGCCTACCACTCTTCCCAGCCCTGGCCCTTTCCTTCTTCCCTGATGATCGGCTGCATCGCCGAGGCTCTCACCGAGGAGATCGTGATGGATCTCCACGAGGTCGAGGACGTGCGCTGGTTCCCGCGCGAGACGCTGCTGCGCGCCTGCCGCGGCGAGACCGACGCAAGCGGAGTCTTCCTGCCGCCGCCGATGGCCATCGGCCGCCGCCTCTGCGACGTGTGGGTGGGACTCGAACCGTGACGCCGGTGGAAGAGGCGCGATCGGCGGCGGAAGTCGCGGCCTCCATCGCCGCTCGCGCCGGCGCCCTGCTGCTGCGCTGGTTCTGCGACGAGGCGCTCTCCAGCGAGTGGAAGCAGGACTACTCCATCGTCACCGAAGCCGACGTCGAGGCCGACCACCTCATCACGTCGCAGCTCACCGCGCACTTTCCCGACGACGCGATCCTCAGCGAGGAACTGGCGCCGAGTTCGACAGCGGCTTCCCACCGTGCCCACCGTACATGGGTGGTCGATCCCCTGGACGGCACCACCAACTTCTCCCTCGGCATCCAGCACTGGGGTGTGTCCATCGCCCGCTGCGACCAGAAGGGACCCGACGTGGGCGTGCTGTTCTTCCCCGCCCTCGGCGAAACCTACGTGGCCAGCCGCGGCGGCGGCGCCACGATGAACGGCCTCCCCATCCAGGTTCGCGCGCCGTCTTCGGCGCTGCCCCAGGGCATGATGGCCTGCTGCTCGCGCACGCTGCGCTTCTACCACGTGAACCTGCCGGTCAAGGTAAGGGTATTCGGCTCGGCCGCCTACACGCTGGCCTGCGTGGCCCGCGGCAGCGCGGCCATCGGCATGGAGACGCGTCCGCGCCTGTGGGACCTGGCGGCAGGCTGGTGCCTGGTGGAAGAGGCGGGCGGAGTGATCGAAACCCTCGACGGCTCGCGGCCCTTTCCGATGGTGGCCGACCGCGCCTACGCCGACCGCAGCTTTCCGGTGCTGGCGGCCGCTTCACGCGCGCTGCTGGCCGAGGCGCGCGAGCACGTCGAGGCGCGCTGAACTCGGCGCAACCCCATCTTCATCCCGCATTGTGTCGCGTCGCTCGGGAAGGTACGGAGGTTTCGGCCTCGGATGCGCTACTGATCCTGCGGGCGTCGGTCCACCACGAGGGGACGCTCCAGTCCCACTCGCCGCCGCAGGCGTGCTGGGGCACAATGCCCGCATGATGTCCGCAGCGAAGCCCCCGCGGTACCGTGTCGAAGGGGATCGCACCTGCATCGACATCCGGCTGAACACTTCGCAGCAGCTCTTCGACCGCCGCGATCCCTCTCCCTTCCGGGAGCGGGATCTCGACGAGAACGCGATCGATTACATTCGCGCCTCAGCCGAGGACATCCCGCTAACCAAGGCCCTCAAACTGGTCCTGGTCCTGGAAGAGCCCGCCTCCGCCTCGCTCCCCGCCGCGGAGATCGAGTCGGCCATCCGAGCCCAGTTCGAGTATGAGCGCGGCCGCGTGAACCGGCTTCTGCGCCAGCAACGACGATTCGGGCACGTGGCGCTCGGGGTCGGCCTGACGGTCCTCGTTCTCCTGCTCTCGCTCGCCCAGATGGCGGAGGGACTGCCGGGCGGCCATGTCCGGGAGATCCTGCGCGAAGGCCTCGTGATCACCGGCTGGGTCGCCATGTGGCGACCCATCGAGGTGCTGCTGTACGACTGGTGGCCCCACGTCCAGCACCGCAAGCAGATCGCGAGGATCCTCGCCGCCGAAGTCGAGGTTCGCTTCCACGACGCGGCCGCCTCCCCGGGACTGCCATGAATTTCTCGAACGACATGGCGGCCGACGGCAGGTCAGGCCGGGAAGCGGCGGTGCAGTAGGCGGGACACCCCGGCAAGTGCCGGCGGTCGCGCGTGCTCCAGGCCGGCGATCGTGTGCTACGCTCGGTCGCGTGAGGATGTCGCGCCGCCTCTTTCTCAGCGTCGCCGCCTTCGCTGCGGCGATCCCGTTCTTCGGTTCGTGGCGGAAACGCGCCGGGACGGCGGGGCCGGCGACGGCGGCCGGGATTCATCGCGACACACGCAATACCCTTTTCGGCGCCGTGGGAGCCGGGTTCAGGCGCACGCGCGAGCCGCCGCTGCGCTTCAAGAGGTACGAAGGAGCGTCGCGATGGTCGCTCGACGTCGCCGCGACGTTGCCGGCGCTGACCCTGGCCGAGGCGATTGCCGGCCGCACGCCGGCCGGTGGATTCGAGGCGTCGCCATTGTCGCTCGGCGAGCTGTCGCGACTGCTGTTCTTCACCAACGGCGACACCGGCAAGGGCGACGACGATCCGTACCGGCTTCGCGCAGCCCCGTCGGCCGGCGCGCTGTACGCCGGCGAGATCTACGTCATCGCCGAGCGCGTCACCGGGATGGAGGCCGGGGTGTACAACTACGACGTCGGCCGGCACGAGCTCGTGCAGGTGAAACGAGGCTCGCAGGCGCACCGCCTTCTCGACGCGCTGGACGCTCCGGCTGCGGTCGGGAGCGCCCCGGCATGGTTCGTCGTCACGAACGTTTTCGAACGCTACGAACATCGCTACGCCAACCGCGGCTACAGGTATGCGCTCGTCGATACCGGCCACATCGCCGAGAACCTGCGGCTCGCCGCGGTCTCGGCCGGACTCGCGGAACGGAGCGCGCCTCGCTTCCACGACGATCGGCTCAACGACCTGCTGGGAATCGACGGTCGCGAGGAGGCCGTGTGCATGGTCCAGGCCGTCGGTCGGCCCGGCGCGATGCCGCCACCCGCCCGCGGGAGCCGCCCGCAACTCGACGAAAAACAGCGCGTGGAGCCGGCCGCGATCGCCTCCGGGCTTTCGGCGCCGCGTCGCTACCACGAAGCGACCAAGCTGGTCGCGGGCACGACGGCCGTGTCCGTATCGCCGTCGCCGCCGGGCGCAGCCGGCGAAGTTGAAGAAACGGTGACGTTGCCGCCGCCCGCGACGGGCGCCGGTGCGACGGTGGAAGTCTGCATCGGCCGGCGTCGCTCGGCGGACACCTTTTTCGCCGAACCCGTGTCGCTGCCGGAGCTCGGCGGCGCGTTGCGGTCGGCGATGCCGACGGCCGGATCCGGTGTGGTCCTCTACCTGGTCGCTCACCGCGTCGATGGACTGGCTCCGGGCATCTACCGCTACGATGCCGAGCGGGTGAGGCTGGCCGTGGTCGGAAAGCGCGGTCGCGATCTGACCGGCCCGATGCGTCGCGCATGCCTCGGGCAGCCGAATGCCGCGGAGGCCGCTGCGGTTTTCCTGATGGCCGGACGCATCGCGGAGGTCACCCGACTTCATGGCGAACGCAGCTATCGCGATCTTCTGATCGAAGCCGGAGAGGTGGGGCAGCGCCTCTACCTGGCCGCCGAAGCGCTGGGGCTGGCCGCGCGCAACCTGGCAGCGTTCACGGACGATGACCTGAACGCGCTGCTGGGGCTGGACGGTGAACGGGAAGCCATCGTGCACCTGACCCTGTTCGGCAGGGGAGGGTGACGAAGATCGGACCCACGAAAGGTCGTGCCCGCGGACCATGGAGGAGCTGCCCGAGGGTAGGCGGTCATTTCAGCGGGATCGAGAAGAGCACGACCGCCCCAGGCGTGCCGTCGGGCGGCGCTTCCGTCCAGATGCGCCCGCGGTGGGCGTCTACAATCGAGCGACTGATCGTCAGCCCGATCCCGAGCCCCCGCGCCTTGGTCGAACGGAAGACTTCGAACATTCTCTTCGCAACGGACCCAGACATTCCGCTGCCGGTGTCGCGCACGCTCACCTCGCACATGCCCTTGACCGCGCGAGCGCGCAGTTCGATCACGCGCTCGGTGCCGTTGGTCTCCTGGATGCTGTCGATGGCGTTCTGGACGAGGTTCACGAGCACCTCTTCGATCTGGATGCGATCGGCCTCGACATCCAGGCGGTGCTCGGGGACGTGGACGCGCAACGCAACCCGAGCCTCCTCCAGTTCACGGCCCAGGAGGTGGGGAACGTAACGCACGACCTTGCCGATATCGACCGGCTCGAACTCCGGCTCGCCCTTGTCGATGAAGCTGCGGAGGTGCGCGATCATCCGCGTTGCACGCTCGGACTGGGCCGCGATCTCCGCCACGAGCTCGAGGGGTTTGGCCGTGTCCACGGGGTCTTTCCGCAAGTAGCGGCGACACGCCTCGGTAAGGAGGGTGATCGCAGAAAGCGGCTGGTTGAGTTCGTGAGCGAGGCCTGCGGCGAGTTCGCCGAAGCCGTCCATCCGCAGGGTAGGCACCGACACCTGCAACAGGCGCCCCCGGCTCCGGCATTTCAGCCGGGGCGCCGGACTCTTGCGGGGGTCCGAACCCTGGCCAAGTACCGTCGGCGTCTCGGGCCAGTCCGAGGACGACGGGCGGTCCGAACCGCCCGAACCGCCGGCTACCTGGCTCCGCGTGGTGAGTTCAGCGTCTGCCGTCCGCTTCATCGACATGAACGAAACCCTCCCGACACACGCAGAGCAATTCCCGTACCGAGGCGCAAGGACGATCTGCCGAATCCGCCCGTCGCCCGGAATATCCAGCAGACTCGCCGAAGCGTGCCCCCCCCCCCCTCGACCGTCCGCGGAATGAAGGCGCTCGAGTCTGCGAATCGCAGACTCCGGAAAGGGTTTCCCGGCGACGGGAAGCCGCGGGCCGAATTCGCAGGCCAACCTCCGAATCCCAAGGGCTTCTGGATGCTCAGGTTTTGCGTCTCAGGTCACAAATCGACCCGGGACGCCGCTCCTGGCCAGTGCGCGTCAATTGCAGTCGGAGCAGTTGAGGCCCACGGGCTCTCCGACCGCCACCCTGAGCAGCAGCAGCGCATGGGTTGCCGGCTAGGAAGCCGCTTTCGGGGCGTGCAGCAGGTAGAAGCGCCAGCAGTCGATGCCGCGGAAGGAGTCGCAACTCTGCACGATCGTGAAGCCGTGTTGCTCGAACTCCGCTTCCACGTCGGCGGAAGTGCGTACGAAACGGCGGCCGTATCCTGCCCTGGCCGGCGCGGCGGGTCCGCCGTGGCGTCGCATCTTGTTCAGCTTGCGATTGCCGATGAGGTTGCCGCTCACCATGGTCGAGATCAGCACGTAACCGCTGCTGGATACTCGCGTCAGTTCGTCGAGCAGCCTCCGGCGATCCTCGGGCATGGCCAGGTGGTGGAAGAAACGGAGGCAGACGGCCATGTCCACGCAGTCCTCCTTCAGGGCGATGGCGAAGGCGGACGTCTGGAGCAGGGTGCACGGCAAGGCATTCCCGATGGGACTCGCGCCGGCGACGTCGAGCATGGCGCGGCTGTTATCGGCTGCGATGAGCCCGCTCACGCGGGCCCGTGCGAAGGCCGGCCAGAAGCGACCGGTGCCACAGGGCAGGTCGAGCACCGTCTTGGGAAAACCGGCATCGCGCAGCGCCAGGTAGACGCAGCGGTTCTCGCGCCACGTGACCACGCGCGAGAGCAGGCTCCGCCGATGACGCGCTCGGTAGTATTGGGCTCTCTCGGCGTCGAAGCGTCCCGGGTCTCTGGGTACCGGCTCTGTACGTAGAACTACGCGAGTGGAGTCGGGGGGCGGACTGGTCATGGAACGACCATCGCGCAGAAGGAGGCTTTCCGTCAAGTGCTCGAGCGATCTCTTACGGTGCGCGCACGACCTTGATGCAACCGTCCTTCCTGTCCCGAAACGTCTCCTGGGCGGTGGGCGCATCGGAGCGCAGAAGAAGCACTCGCCGCACGGGGTCGTGAAGGGCACCACGACGCGGTCTGCCTTCTTCGGGTTGGAAACGCCCGCGCCGGTTTCGACCACCACTCCCATCGACTCGTGGCCCAGGATGTCGCCTTTCTCCATCGTGGGCATGAAGCCATTGAGGAGGTGAAGGTCGGAACCGCAGATTCCAGACGCGGTGATCTTCACCATGATGTCGCGACGATCCTCGATCCCTCCATCCAGGAGCGGCTCGGCGCCGCCGTCCAGCGAGCGGTGTCCCTGGCCTACACCGGCCGCTCCGGGCACCCGGGCGCGCACCGCTTCCTGCAGCGCGGCCTCTACCGCATCAACCGTTTGATGCTGTTCTGGGGCGACGACCTGGGTCGCTATGAGAACGACCGGTCTCCGCTTCTGAACGCCATGCGTGCTCACATCGAGTCGGCGTGGCAATCCTGGGAGCGGAACGATCACGATCGGCAAGAGCTCGCGCAGGCCGATGCTTCGCAAGCGTTGCAGAGTCGCATCGATGCCGACCTTTCCCGGCCGCCGTCGCCGACGGGAGTCTACTTTCGAGAGCGAGCCACCCTGCCTGCCTATCAACACAGGCTCATCGCGCGTTGGTGTGGCTGACTTGACCGAGGGAATCGATCGGAAACCGCTTGCCGACAGGCCCCCGGGCGGAAGTTGCGGAAGGCGGAAACCCGGCGCGGCTCGACGACGCCTCACCGAGCAGGCTGTGTCTCCCGGCATTCCCCGGGGAATGTTCGTGCAGCAGCGACGTTGCCGCGCCTGGCGTCCATAAAGGATCGGCCGAAGTCCAAGTCAGCCTGGTACTGGTTGTGTGCCGCGCAGCGCAGCTCGATGTTTTCCGGCGAGTGCCGCCCGCCCAGGGCAAAAGGGGCCCGGTGGTGGAACTCGACATTGCTCGTCGCGCCGCAGCGACGTCCGCGCGCATCC
>JBHEPB010000182.1:0-2234 GCA_046260515.1 Binatia bacterium | reverse complement strand
CCCGCCCCGTCCGCTTCCAGCATGATTCAGACGATGGGGTGCTGGCCGACGAAGGCCGAAAGCGGAAGCGGCGGCATGGACTCGGCGCAGGCGGGCCGCCCCAGCAGCTCGGCCGCGCTGCGCCGCACGGTGTTGAAGATCTCGGCCTGCTTCTCCAGCACCTTGCGGCGCGAGCGCGGCAGCCCCACTTCGGAGACGAAGTCGATGTTCTCCAGCCCGTAGGAAAACTGCCCGAGGTTGCGGTCGAAGAAGCGGCCCTCGTTGTGGAGCGTGCGCGACAGGTCCTGGAAGAGCTCGCCGAAGGTGGCCAGGGCCCTCAGCACCAGCGGCCGCATGCGCAGCTGGCCCTTCAGCCACATGGCGTCCAGGTGCTGGTCCTGCATGTAGGACGTCACCCACAGGTTGAAATAGGAGGCGATGTCGAGGTCCCACTTCATGCGCGTCAGCTCGAAGCTGCCGAAGGTGGGATACTGGCCGCGGTACAGATCCAGCGTGGCTTCCTGGCGGAACTGCAGGAAGTCGTTGTAGAGCCCGACGCGCTCGCCGAGGGCGCCCGAGGCTTCTCCGCCGAGGTCGCGGGCGATGAGGTCCGAGACCATGTCGTTCTCGAGCGCGATGAAGTCGGTGCCGGGGCTGTAGAGGGGATCGGCCGCCGTGGCCGCTTCGCCGACCAGCCCCCAGCGGTGCTCGCTGAAGAAGCGGCGCGTGTTGTAGGCGATCTGCGAGTAGCTGCCGATGTCCACCGGCTTCGATCCGGCCAGCAGCGAGCGGATGGCCGCGTGGCTGTCGAGGAAGGCGCGGAGACCCTCGGGGCTGCGGATGCCGGGAACCTCGGTGGCCGGCGCGCCCACCACGCCAACGCTGGTGACGCCCGCCTGCAGCGGAATGAACCAGATCCAGTAGCCCGGGTACCAGAAGTGCACGGTGGAAAGGCCGCGCGAGGAGTGGCGCACGCGCGAGTGGAACTCCGGCGGCCCCATGGTGTCGATGTCCACGATGTTCTCGAAGCGGCCCCACACCGAGCCGATGCGGTGCTGCTCCTCGCGCAGGCGAAGGCCCTTGGCGCGGGCCAGCAGGTCCGCGCGTCCGGCGGCGTCCACCACCCAGCGCGCGTTATGGGTTTCCGTGCCCGCGGGGCCCTCGACGCTGATGGTGTGCAGCCCGCCGTCGTCCCGCACCTCGGTGGGCAGGGCTTTCACGCCCGTGCGCACCTCGACGCCGGCCTCGCTGTTCATGGCGATCAGGTCGGTCTCGATGCGGGCGCGGTCGATCTGGAAGGCAGCGTGGAAGGGGAAGTTGATGGGCCCGATCTCGCTCATGTCCTGGAGCGGAGCCGACTTCGATTCGTTGTCGAAGAAGTAGCGCAGGCCGTTCTTGGGATAGTGGCGGTCG
This sequence comes from Binatia bacterium, assembly GCA_046260515.1. Taxonomy (GTDB): domain Bacteria; phylum Desulfobacterota; class Binatia; order UBA1149; family CAITLU01; genus DATNBU01. The sequence goes on along the minus strand of JBHEPB010000182.1, from coordinate 842 downwards.
TAGAGGTAGCGCATCAGGCCAAGGCGGCGCACCAGGTAGTTGGCGCCGATCTCGACCGTGGCCTCGCCCACCTTGTAGGAAGCCTGGGTGGAGCGTTCGAAGACGGCCAGGCGCAGGCCCGGAAGCCGGCGCGTGAGCTGGCGGGCGAGCAGCTGGCCGGCAAAGCCGCCACCGAGGATCGCGACGTCCCAAGCCGCCGCCACTAGATCATGCCTCCGTTCACCGAAATCACTTGCCCGGTGATGTAGGCCGCTCCCGGCGAGAACAAAAATGCGACCACGGCCGCCACCTCGGCCGGGGTTCCGAGGCGGCGCATGGGGATGGCCTTGACGATCTCCTCGACCGGCGCGCCTGCGATCATGTCGGTTTCGATGAGGCCCGGCGCCACGCAGTTGACGGTGATGGATCGCTTGGCGAGTTCCTGGGCCAGGGACTTGGAGGCGGCGATGATGCCGGCCTTGGAGGCGGCGTAGTTGGCCTGGCCGCGGTTGCCGGCCAGGGCCGCTACCGACGAGATGGAGACGACGCGGCCGCCGCCGTGCTTGCGCACCATGGGCATCAGCAGGGGATGGGTCACGTTGTAGAAGCCGTCGAGGTTGGTGCGCAGCACGCGGTCCCAGGCTTCCGGCTTCATGGCGGGCAGCGGCGCGTCGGAGTGGACGCCGGCATTGAGGACGAGGCCCCAGAAAGGACCGCGTTCCTTCACTTCGGCCTCGAGGCAGGCGGCGGTGGCCTCGCGGTCGGCCACGTCGAAACCGAGCAGCACGTTCTCGCGGCTGCCGCCGGCCGCGGTCACGGCCTCGGCGGTGGCCTCGGCGCCGGCCCGGTTGCTGTGGTAGTGC
>JBHEPB010000174.1:0-3076 GCA_046260515.1 Binatia bacterium | reverse complement strand
TGGCGGCGCCGATCAGGAAGGTGCCGGCCACGATGCGGTCGGGGACCACCGCGTGCGTCATGCCGCCGAGCTTCGCCGCGCCTTCGATCTCGATCACCGAAGAACCGGCGCCGCGGATGGTGGCGCCCATCTTCACGAGCGCCTCGGCCAGGTCCACGATCTCCGGCTCGCGCGCGGCGTTCTCCAGGCGCGTGGTGCCCTCGGCCAGGGAGGCGGCCATCAGGATGTTCTCGGTGGCGCCCACCGACGGCATCGACAGGATCACGTGGCCGCCGCGCAGCTTCTTCGCACGGGCGTCGGCGTAGCCGCCCTGGAGCTCGACGCGGGCGCCGAGGCGTTTCATGCCCTCCAGGTGGATGTCCACCGGACGCGAGCCGATGGCGCAGCCGCCGGGACGCGAGACATGGGCGCGGCCGAAGCGCGCGAGCAGCGGCCCCAGCGTGAGGAAGGACGCGCGCATGCGTCTCACCAGTTCGTAGGGAGCCTCGAAGCCATCGATGGCCGCGCACTCGACGACGATCTCGCCGGGAGCCGGCCTGTCCACACGGGCGCCGAGGCTCTCGAGCAGCGTCAGCGTGGTGCGGATGTCCGCGACATCGGGGACGTTGGTCAGGCGGCAGGGCTGGTCCGTCAGCAGGCAGGCGAAGAGCAGCGGCAGCGCCGCGTTCTTGGCGCCGCCGGCGTCGACTTCGCCTTCGAGGCGACTTGGACCTTCGAGAACCAGCTTGTCCATGTCCGACTGCCTGCGTTCCTTTGCGGGACCGGGCCCGCGCTCAGGCCGGGCGTTTGCCGCCGACGACGCGCTCGAGGCCGGCCAGGTCGCGGCGCACCACCACGGCCTCGAAGCCCCTCTTCTCGAAACACTCCCGCACCAGCGCGGCCTGGGTTCCCACCTCCACGAGCAGGAAGCCGCCGGGCGCGAGCAGGTCGAAGGCCGCTTCGACCAGCGGCGCGGTCACGTCCATGCCGGCGCTTCCGGACTCCAGGGCCCAGCGCGGCTCCCAGTCCTTCACCTCGGGCGGAAGGCCTTCCATCTCGCCGCTGCGGATGTAGGGCGGGTTCGACGCGATGACGTCGAAGGGCCCGGCACCGGCAAGGGGGCCGCAGCCGTCGCCGCGGCGAAACTCGATGCGACTTTCCACGCCGTGACGGGCCGCGTTGGTGGGCGCGATCTCCAGGGCCGCCTCGGAGCGATCGGTGGCGACCACGCGCACCGCCGGTACTTCTTTCGCGATGGCGACGGCGATGGCCCCGGAACCTGTTCCGATGTCGGCCACCAGCGGCTCGTCGCTGCCGCGGGCACGTAACGCATCGAGGGCGGATTGCACCAGCAACTCGGTTTCGGGCCTCGGCACGAGCACGCGGCGGTCCACCGTGAAGTCCAGGGACCAGAACTCACGGCGACCCGTGATGTAGGCCACCGGCTCGCGCGCAGAGCGGCGGCGCACCAGTTCGCGATAACGCGCCACTTCGGGCGCGGCCAGGGGCTGCTCGAAGTTGGTGTAGAGCTGGGTGCGCGTCAGCCCCAGCACTTCGGCCAGCAGCAACTCGGCATCCAGGCGCGCGCCCTCGATGCCCTTGCCGGCGAGGAAATCCGTCGTCACCTTCAGGTACTCGAGAAGGGTGCGCGGCGCTTCGCGACCGGCCGTGCTCATGACGCGGCCTCCGCCTTGAGGGCCTCGGCCTGGTAGTAGGCGCGCAGGGCGCTCAGCATCTCGTCCATCTCGCCCAGCAGGAACTTGTCGAGCGAATAGACCGTCAGGTTGATCCTGTGGTCGGTCACCCGGTTCTGGGGGAAATTGTAGGTGCGGATGCGCTCGGAACGGTCGCCGCTGCCGACCATGGCGCGGCGGTCGGCGTCGATCTCCGCGCGCCGCTTGGCCTCCTCCAGGTCGAAGAGGCGCGAACGCAGGACCTTCAGGGCCTTGGCCTTGTTCTTGTGCTGGCTCTTCTCGTCCTGGCAGATCACGACGAGGCCCGAAGGGATGTGGGTGACGCGCACGGCGGAGTCGGTGGTGTTGACGGACTGGCCGCCTGGCCCCGACGAGCGGTACACGTCCACGCGCACGTCCTTGTCCTCGATCTTCACGTCCACTTCCTCGGCCTCGGGCAGCACCGCCACGGTGACCGCGGAGGTGTGGATGCGTCCCTGGGATTCGGTTTCGGGGACGCGCTGCACGCGGTGCACGCCGCCCTCGAACTTGAGCAGGCCGTAGGCGTCCTTGCCGGAAATGAGCACGATGGCTTCCTTGGCGCCGCCGCGGCCGCCTTCGCTCAGGCTCATCATCTCGGTCTTGAGGCTGTGCTCCTGGGCGTAGCGCAGGTACATGCGCAGGAGGTCGCCGCCGAAGAGGGCGGCTTCGTCGCCGCCGGTGCCGGCGCGGATTTCGAAGATGGCGTTGCGCTGGTCGAGGGGATCCTTGGGGACCAGCAGGAGGCGCAGTTCGCCGTCGAGGGCCTCGAGGGCCGGTTCCAGCTCGCGCACTTCGGCCACGGCCATCTCGCGGATGTCGGGGTCGGAGTCCTCGCGCAGGGTCCTCGCCTCCTCCAGCCTGGCCTCGGTGTCGCGGCGGCGGCGGTAGACCTGGACGATCTCGTCCAGGTCCGAGCGCTCGCGCATCAGCTTGGCCACGCGCTCGCGATCCCCGAAGACCTCGGGGTCAGCCAGGCGCGCCTCGACCTCGGTGAAGCGGCGTTCGATGTGGGCGAGCTTGTCGAGCATCGGTCACACAAACACGAAGAGGGCCGAAGTTTCCTCCGGCCCTCTTCGAAAGTCTCCCGTCCTTCCGCGCGTCTGGCCTTTCCCGGCCTGCTTACTTCGCGGCGGTCTTGACGTTGGCGTACTTGAGCCGGAATCGCTCGACGCGGCCGGCCGTGTCGAGAATCTTCTGGTTTCCCGTGTAGAAGGGATGGCAGTCGGCGCAGATTTCGACGTGCACCTTCTCGGACGTGGATCGCGTCTTGAAAGTGGCGCCGCAGGCGCAGACGACCTCGATTTCTTTGTACTCGGGATGGATGGCTGCCTTCATGTCGTCCTCGGGGGCGCGGCCGGCGCCGCGGAAGCGAGGGGTATAGC
>JBHEPB010000135.1:0-8890 GCA_046260515.1 Binatia bacterium | reverse complement strand
CGCGGCCGGCGCGCGGCGGCGAGCCGACCTCCGGGCCTCGCCGCCGTCCCGCATTCCCGTCCGCCGAGAACAACCGATGGCCGTCCTCGAGTTCTTCTACGACTGCTCCAGTCCCTGGACCTACCTCGCCTTCCACCGCATCGAGGAAGTCGCCGCGCGCGGCGGCGCCACGCTGGTGTGGCGGCCCATTCTGGTCGGCGGCGTCTTCAACGCCGTCAACGAAAGCGTCTACGAGCAGAGGGCCCACCCGGTGATGCCCAAGCTTCGCTGGTACGTGAAGGACCTCCAGGACTGGGCCTCCCTCTACGGGCTGCGCATCGGCCAGCCGCCCGTCTTTCCCGTCAACAGCGTCAAGGCCATGCGCGGAGCCATCGTGCTCGAGAGCCGGGGCCTTCTCCCGCGCTGGTCGCGCCGCGTCTTCGAGACGTACTGGGGAGACCTCCGCGACATCTCCCGCGACGACGTGCTCCAGCCCCTGGTCGAGGAACTCGGCGTTGATGCCGCCGAGTTTTTCGCCGCCATCGCCGACCCTTCCGTCAAGGACCGACTTCGCGCCAACACCGACGAGCTGATCGCGCGCGGCGGATTCGGCTCTCCGACGATGTTCATCGACAACGACGACATGTACTTCGGCAACGACCGCCTCGTGCTCGTGGAGCACGCGCTCGGGCGCAAACAGCGCGCAGAGGCCTCGCTGCAGGTCGCGCCCGCAAAGGAAAGAACACCGTGAAAAACCTGTTTTCCGTGGAAGGAAAGACGGCCCTGGTCACCGGAGGCTCACGGGGCATCGGCCTGATGATCGCGCGCGGCTATGTGGAAGGCGGCGCGAAAGTGTACGTGTCGTCGCGCAAGCAGCAGGCCTGCGACGAGGCGGCCGCCGAGCTCGGCAAGGTAGGGACCTGCATCGCCCTGCCCGGCGACATCAGCACGGCCGAGGGAGTCGCGGCCCTGGCAGCCGACCTTGCCTCGCGCGAAGACAAGCTCGACATCCTGGTGAACAACGCCGGCACCAACTGGGGCGCGCCCCTGGCCGAATACGGCGACGACGCCTTCCAGAAGGTGCTGGCCACCAACGTGAAGGCCGTCTTCAACCTCACCCGCGACCTGCTGCCCCTGCTGCGCAAGGCCGGCACCAAGGCGGACCCGGCGCGCGTGATCAACATCGGGTCGGTGGATGGCCTTCACGTCCCCGCCCTCGAGACCTATGCCTACTCCACCAGCAAGGCTGCCGTGCACCACCTGACGCGCGTGCTCGCCAAGCAGCTCGCCTCCGACAACATCACGGTGAACGCCGTGGCTCCCGGCCCCTTCCAGAGCAAGATGATGAAGGAAACGCTGGAACGCTTCGGCGACATGATCGTGGCCCAGGTTCCGCGCGGACGCATCGGCGAGCCCGAGGACATGGCGGGCATCGCCATCTTCCTCGCCTCGCGGGCCGGCGCCTACCTCACGGGCACGGTGATTCCCGTGGACGGCGGCATGTCCACCTGCATCTGAGGACGCAGCGGGATCAGCGGGCCTTGGGCACCGCCGCGCGGTTGCCAGTGCCGCGACGAGGTGAGAGGAGGCTGGCCGCTGCCATGTTCTCCGTCGCTCTCTTCCTGGTGCGGGCCCTGTCCGCGCTCTTCGCGCTCACCGTGCTCGTGCTGCTGCTCTTCGCCTTCGTGCCCCCGCCGACCACGGCCTTCATGCTCGCGACCTCGCTGTCGCGGGGCGAGGCGGTGGACTACGACTGGACGCCCGGCGCCCAGATCTCCCCCCACCTGCTCGTCGCCGTCGTGGCGGCCGAGGACCAGCGCTTCGCGGACCACTCCGGATTCGACTTCGAGGCCATCGAGAAGGCGGCCGAGCACAACCGCCGCGGGGGAAACGTGCGCGGCGCGAGCACCATCTCCCAGCAAGTCGCCAAGAACCTCTTCCTGTGGCCGGGCCGCAGCTGGGTACGCAAGGGGCTGGAGGCGGTCCTCACCGTGATGATCGAGACGATGTGGACCAAGCGCCGCATCCTCGACGTCTACGTCAACATCGCCGAGATGGGCGAGGGCGTGTTCGGTGCGGAAGCGGCTTCGCAGCGCTTTTTCCGCAAGAGTGCCGCCGCTCTCGATGCGAAGGAAGCGGCCCTGCTCGCCGCCGTGCTGCCGAACCCCGGCCAGTACCGCGTGGACTCCCCGTCGGCCTACGTGAGGCGGCGCCAGCAGTGGATCCTGCGCCAGATGTCCGCTCTCGGCGGCCCCACCTGGCTGAAGAACATCGGTGCGCCGCCCGATTAACGCATGGAAGGAGGCGTCTGGCCTTCCATGAAGTCGGCGGCCGCGCACACGGCCACGGTTCTCGGCGCAACGCGGTTGACGTTGGCGCGCACCCAGTTGAACCAGCCCGTCACCACCGACGGCTGCTTGCCGAGAGCGTCCAGGGCCGTCTCCACCACGGACTGGGGGCTCTCGTCAGCGGCGGGGTTCTGGCGGACTTCTCCGGCCACGTGCTCGAACTCGGTGGCCACCGGCCCCGGCTGCACCACCAGCACGTCGATGCCGCGATCGCACACCTCGGCCCACAGGGCTTCGCCGAGCAGGAGCTCGAACCCCTTGGTGGCCGCGTAGAGACCGTGGAAGGGAACCGGCTGGCGTCCCGCCACCGAGCCGGTGATCACAATCGCTCCGCGCCGCCGCGCAAGCATCCCGGGAAGCATGCGCGAGATCAGCGACACGTTGGCGGTGCAATTGAGGGCCACCATCTGCTTGAGGCGAGGAAGTTCCTGCTTCTCGAAGCGCCCGGCGTAGCCGACGCCGGCGTTGCTGAAGAGCATGCCGACTTCCAGGTCTTCGACGGCATCGGCCAGTTGCTCCGGCCCTTCCTCGCTTGCGAGGTCGATCGGCACGACGCGGACTTCGATGCCGTGCGAAGTCTTGAGTTCCTCGGCGACGGCTTCGAGGCGGTCGGCGCGGCGCGCCGCCAGCACGCACGACACGCCGCGGCTGGCCAGGGCGCGCGCGAACTCGAGGCCAATGCCCGCGGTCGCGCCCGTGACCACGGCCCACTGGCCGTAACGCTTCGTGTAGTCGGGCCGGACCGGTTTGCGGAAGACGTCGCGGGCTCTCCACAGGGCCAGCGCGAGAGCGCCGAAGATGGCGCCGGAAGCCAGCCCCATCAGCCAGCCGCGAAATCCGCCCACGTGGCACACCGACCAGAGGAACATCGCCAGCGCCAGCTGGAGAACGTAGAGGGCGGCCCAGGGGTGCATCCAGGGGCGCATCCTCCAGAAGCCGTAGAGCCCGGCGGCGTACACCGCCAGGTGCACGAGTCCGCCGACCTTCGCGGCCCAGCCGGTGAGCATGATGCCGAACCACACGTCCTCGTCGCGGGCCAAGGGCTTCAGCAGCAGGTCGAAGGGCGAGTAAATAAAGACCTGGAAGGCTGCGAACACCATGAGGGCGTTCATCCAGGTGGGCCTCTGCGAAAAGCGATGTTTGAGCCAGGCGACGAAGCGGCGCATGTCGGATCCCTCCGTGGTTCGGTCGATGCGGGTGGCCGCACCCTAACACAGCGCGCGCGAATCGCACGGCCATCCGGCATGGCCGCCGGCGCCACGACCGGGGATCGCCGATCGGCCCGCGCGGCGGGGGGCCTCCGCCGCGACGCTCTGGACTCGGGTCCTCCCGGCAACTACAAGGCCGGCGCCCCGCAAATCGTGGCAGCGACGCGACAACGCGCCGGCACGGCTTCCGCCGGCAGGAGTACAAAGCGACATGGCAGGACGACTCGAAGGCAAGGTGGCCGTCATCACCGGCGGCGGCAGCGGGATCGGTCGCGACAGCGTGCTGCGTTTCCTGGCAGAAGGTGCAAGGGTCATCGCCAGCGACGTCAACGAGCGCACCGGCAACGAGACCCTCGAGCTGGCTTCGGCGGCCGGCCTGGGGGCCGGCGTGGTCTTCCAGAAGACCGACGTCTCCGACGAGGCCCAGGTGGCCATCATGATCGACCGCGCCGTCTCCGAGTACGGCCGCCTCGACATCGTCTTCAACAACGCCGGCTACCCGGGCGCACTCGGCAAGATCGACAAGATCGACGCGGCCCAGTGGGACAAGACGTTTTCGGTGCTCGTGCGCGGCGTCTTCCTCGGCATGAAGCACGGCGCCCGTGTGATGCTCGCCCAGAAGCAGGGCGGCTGCTTCATCAACACCGGGTCAGTGGCGGGGCTTTCCGGAGGCTGCGGGCCGGTGGCCTACACGGCCTGCAAAGCCGCTGTCGTCAACATGACGCGGGCGGTGGCCGTCCAGTTGGCCAGCAAGAACATCCGCGCCAACACCGTGTGCCCGGGCGGCATCAACACCCCGCTGGTGCACCGCGGCAACGAGGAAGCGATGGACGGCGTGATGGCCAACGCCCAGCCGATGAAGACCGCCGGGCGCGGCACCGACATCGCCGCCGCCGCGGTCTACCTGGCCAGCGACGATGCGCGCTTCGTGACCGGTATCGAACTGGTGGTTGATGGCGGCCTCATCGCCGCCGGGCCCCACGTTTACAAGGGCGAGTTCGAGGCGGCTTTCCCCGACGGGATGGACGAGGGCACGACCAAGGCTTGAAGAGGCCGCCTGATTTTTCCGTGACGCTTACGCGAGGCCCCTACATCGCCGCCGCCAGGGCCCTCAGCGCCGCCGGATCCTGGGTTCCCGCCAGCAGCTTGGTGATGGGGCTGGCCTTCCAGGCTGCCAGCCTTTCCTTGATGCGCCCCGGAGGGCCCACCAGCGAAATCTCGTCGGCGAGTTGGTTCGGCACCGCGTCGGCCGCTTCGGCCCTCTTTCCCTCGAGGAAGAGGCGCTGCACCTCGGACACCTCCTTCTCGAAACCCATGCGCCCCATGATGTTCACGTGGAAGTTCTTGTCCTTGGCGCCCATGCCGCCGATGTAGAAGGCGAGCATCCACTTCACCGGGATGAGGCAGGACTCCACGTCGTCGCCGACCACCACCTGCACCGTGCAGGCGATCTCGAAGCCGGGCCTCAGGTGCTGGAGGGACTCGGAGTAGACGTCGGTGCGATAGGGCGAGAAGAACAGGGGCAGCCAGCCGTCGGCGATCTCGGTGGCCAGCTTCACGTTCTTCGGGCCCTCGGCGCCGAGGTAGATGGGGATACGCTCGCGCAACGGATGCGTGATGAGCTTGAGGGGCTTGCCGAGGCCCACCGATCCCGGGCCGTTGTAGGGCAGCTGGTAGTACTTGCCGTCGTAGCTGACAGGCCCTTCGCGCTTCCAGATTTCGCGCAGGATCTCGATGAACTCGCGGGTGCGCGTGAACGGCTTGGCGAACGGCATGCCGTACCAACCCTCGACCACCTGCGGTCCGGAGACGCCGATACCGAGGATGAGGCGGCCGTTCGACATGTGGTCGATGGTAGTGGCCGTCATCGCCACGCAGGCCGGCGTGCGCGCGGAGATCTGGCAGACGCCGGTGCCGAGCTGGATGCGCGTGGTGTGGGCTCCTATCCAGCAAAGGGGCGAGAAGGCGTCCGAACCGTAAGCCTCAGCCGTCCACACCGAGTCGAAACCGAGGCTCTCGGCCTCCTGGGCCAGCGAAACGAAGTCCCAGGGGCCTCCGCCTTGCCAGTAGCCCACCATCAAACCGAGTTGCATCGGGATCCCTCCGTTCGCGTGTCCTGCCCCTTGCGGCGGCGGTGCGCGGGCAGTCCTGCCCGCGGCGCGGGGCTCAGGCAAACGGGCGGTGTGGCCGGCGGCGCAGGCCTGCACCCGCGTCGCCCGGGAAGGAGTTCCCTCCGGCTCAGGCCTTCTTGCGGATGAGGGACAGGCCGTCGCCGACGGTCAGCATCACCACGTCCACGCGCGGATCGGAGACGACGAAGTCGTTGAAGGCGCGAATCGCCGCGACGTCGTCACCTTCCATGGCGGGGTCCGCGACGGTGCCCATCCACAGCACGTTGTCCACGAGGATCACGCCGTTCGGTCTCAGGCGTTTCAGGATCTCCTCGTAGTAGATGCGATAGCCGCTCTTGTCGGCGTCGATGAAGGCCATGTCCCAGGTCTCGTCCACGGGCAGGGCCGCCAGGGTCTCGGCCGCTGGAGCCAGGCGCAGTTCGATGCGATCGGCCACGCCGGCCTTCTCCCAGTGGCGCCGGCCGATGGAGGTCCACTCTTCGCTCACGTCGCAGCACAGAAGCCGACCGTCCGAAGGAAGGGCGCGCGCAAAGCAGAGCGCCGAGTACCCGGTGAAGGTGCCGACCTCGATGATGCGGTGGGCGCGGAGCAGGCGCGTGAGCTGCTCCAGGAAGACGCCCTGCTCGGGCGAGATCTGCATGATGGAGATGAAGCCCAGGGCCTCGGTCTCGGCGATCAGCGAGAGCTGCACCTCGTCGATGGGAGCGCTGTGGTCCACCACGTACTTCTGGATCTGCGGGGTGAGATGGAAGGCCTTGGGAACGTCCGACATCGGCTATCTCTCCTTGCGAGCCCGGCGAAACCCGGGACAGGTACAGGTTTCCGGGCCGGAAACCTGTACCTGTCCCGGGTTTCCTGAGGGGATGTAGAACATGTTCTTGCTTCAGGCTTGGCGCTGAGGGTAGCATCCCGTGCCGGCCAGAACAGCCGTGCCGCACCAGCCGCAACAAGGGAGCAGCCGCAGCAAGATGGGAACCTCGCCCGAAGCCAACAAGAAAGTGATCCGCGACTACTTCGACGCCGTCGCAAGCGGCGCCTCCGACAAGGTGGTGGCGGCCTTCGCCGACGACGTGGTGTGGTGGGTGCCCCCCTCTTCCCCCATGGCCGGCACCTACAAGGGCAAGGACGCCGTGCTCGGGATGTTCGCCAAGGGGGTGTCCCTGTACGCCCCCGAGCCCATGAAGATCGAAATCCTCGGCATGGTGGCCGACGACCACAAAGTGGCCGCCGAGATCCACATCACGGCGACGACGGCCAAGGGCGGCGAGTACGCCAATTTCTACCACTTCCTGTTCGAGCTGAAGGACGGGAAGATCCAGGGCGTCAAGGAATACGTCGACACCCTCTACGCCCAGCGGACCCTGTTTTCGTGAAGTCCTGGTTCCACCTGAGCAAGGGCGAAGTTCCCCGCCAGGCCCATGTGGGCGTCCCGAAGGGCCTCAAGGAGGAAGAGATCGGACGCGGCGGCTTCCAGGGCCGCGTGGCCGAGATCTACCGCCGCAACGAACCCACGGCCTGGACCCGCGTGGAGGGCGACTTCGCCCCCATGGACCTCGACGGCCAGCTCATCGATTCGTCGGACCGCTCGGACTCGCGGGGCACGCCCACGCGATGCTTCTTCAACGAGGACCTCACGATCTCGGTGAGCCGGCGCAGCGAGCCCATGCCCTACTGGCTGCGCAATGCCGACGGCGATGAGATCTGGTTCGTCCACCGCGGCGAGGGCGTGTTCGAAACCGAGTTCGGCCCGCTCGACTTCAAGCCCGGCGACTACATCGTCCTTCCCAAGGGCGTGACCTTCCGCGTGGTGCCCTCCACGAAGGACAACTACTTCCTCCACCTCCAGAGCCGCGGCGAAGTGGGCCTGGTCGAGCACACCCTGCTCGGACGCCACAACCCCTACGACCCCACCGTGCTCGCCATTCCCGACCCCAAGGCCTGGGACGACGACGGGCGCAAGGAGTACGAGGTGCGAGTGAAGCGGGCCGGCGGCTTCACGTCCTTCTTCTACGCTCACCATCCCCTGGACGTCGTGGGCTGGAAAGGCGACCTCTTCCCCTTCCGCTTCCACAACCTCGATTTTCGCGCGGTGGTGAGCGACCGCAACCACGTGCCGCCCACGGCCTTTGCCCTCTTCCAGGCCGAGGGCTGGGTGATCTGCAACTTCGTACCGCGGCCCGCCGAGATGGAGCGCGGCACCGCCCGCCTGCCCTATTACCACCGCAACATGGACTACGACGAGATCGGCTTCCTGCACGACGGCACGATGATGGGAGCGCCGATGATGAAGGCCACCTTCATGGTGCACCCGCGCGGCTCCGTGCACGGACCGGGCGAGGACGCCCGCGCGATGGCCGAACAGCACTGGGACGCCATCTCCTACTACGACCTGCAGGCCGTCAACATCGACGCCGTCCGGCCCCTCGAGATCGCACCCGAGGCCCGGGCCACGGCGCGCGAAGGCGTGCAACTGATCGAAGGCGGCTGACACCATGGCGATCCAGCTTCTGCGTTATTCCCAGCTCGGCCCCAGCCTGTGGTCCTTCGACCGCCTGCCGGCCGGGACCAATGTCGAAAACGTCCCCCTCGTAGCCGAGGACCGCGGCGAGTCCCACGGCGTCCTCTACTCGCGGGGAGGCGAGCGCACTGTCGTCTGCATGATGCACCCGCGCGGCGACATGAGCCGCCACTATGCGATCCCCTGGCTGCTCGAGGCCGGCTACGCGGCCTTCGGGCAGGCCGGCCGCTGGGTGAACAACGACATCGGCCTCATCCACGAGATCCTGCTCACCGATGTCGCCGCCTCGATGCGCGAACTGAAGAAGCGCGGCTACGAGACCGTGGTGCTCCTGGGCAACAGCGGCGGCGGAGCCCTCTACACCTTCTACCAGTCCCAGGCCTGCACGCCGCCGGCCGAACGCCTGAAGACGACGGCAGCCGGCGATCCCTACGACCTCGGCGCCTTCGACCTGCCGCAGGCCGACGGCATCGTGCAGCTGGCCACCCACCTCGGCCAGGGCGAACTGATGCTGACCTGCATCGACCCATCGGTGATTCGGGAGGACGACCCCCTCTCCGTCGATCCCTCGCTCGACATGTTCAACCCGTCCAACGGCTTCCAGGAGCCCGACAACAGCAGTTCCTACAGCGAGGAGTTCCTCCAGCGCTACCGGGCGGCGCAGCGCGGCCGCGTGGCGCGGCTGGACGCGATCGCACGCAGTTA
>JBHEPB010000119.1:0-17244 GCA_046260515.1 Binatia bacterium | reverse complement strand
CGGCGGGACATCGGGAAGGCGCCCTCGCAAGGCAGCGATGAGAAGTTTCTTCGGAGCGTTCTTCGGCACCCTGGCAGCCCTGGCCTTCCTGGTCCTGTCCGTCGCCACCATCGTCACCGTCCTCGTGACCGGCTACTCGGGAAAACGGGAAGTTCCCGCTTCCGTGGAATCGGGGTCGTGGCTGATCCTGGACCTGGCCGACCAGATCCAGGACGCGCCCCTTCAGAGCGAAGGCCTCCAGGACTTCGCCGAGGCCCTGCGCGAGTCGGGACACCGGCCCCTGCAGACCCGCCAGGTGATCCGCGCCCTGCAGGCGGCTGCCGCGGACGACGACATCGCCGGGCTCCTGCTGGCCGGACAGGATCCGGCTTTCGGGCGCAGCACGGGGTTTGCCACTCTGCAGGAGATCCGCGACGCCGTCGTCGCCTTCCGCGTGGCCGGCAAACCGGTCAAGGCCTTCCTGTCGGTGGCCGACGCGCGCGACTACTACCTGGCCTCGGCGGCCGGCGAGATCACCCTCGATCCCTTCGGCGCCATCCTGCTTCCGGGCCTGGCCACCCAGCCCACCTTCTACGCAGGAACCTTCGAGAAGCTCGGCATCGGCGTCCAGGTAACCCGCGTCGGCAAGTACAAGAGCGCCGTCGAGCCCTTCACGCGCAAGGACATGAGCCCCGAGAGCCGCGCCCAGACCCAGAAGCTCCTCGACGACGTGTGGGGCCAGATCACCCGGTCCATCGAGGGTTCGCGCCAACTCACCAACGGAAGCCTCCAGGCCGCCGTCGATGCTGAGGGAATGATCCAGCCGGCCTCCGCCTCGAAGCTCGGCCTCGTGGACCGCGTGGCTTACATCGACGAGATCCTCGAGGAGCTTCGCGCCTCCACCGGCACCAAGAACCCCAAGATCAGCTTCAAGCAGGTGTCGGTGGGCGAGTACGCCGCGCTGCTGCCCGCCGGCAACCTGGCGGCCCGGCGCAAGAAGGCCGGCGACGCAGCAGCCGAGCCTGCCGGCGCCGAGAAGCTCGCCATCGTGTACGCCGAAGGCGCCATCGTGGACGGCAGCGGCGCCGAACAGGGCGTGGTGTGGTCGCGCAAGGTCGCGCGCGATCTTCGCGAGATCCGCCGCAACGACGACGTGAAGGCCGTGGTGCTGCGCGTGAACAGCCCCGGCGGCAGCGTGACGGCTTCCGAAGCCATCCAGCGCGAGCTGCGACTGATCCAAAAGACCAGGCCCGTCGTCGTCTCCATGGGCAACGTCGCGGCCTCCGGCGGCTACTGGATCTCCACCTACGCCGACCGCATCTTCGCCGAGCCGACGACCATCACCGGCTCCATCGGCGTCTTCGGCCTGCTCTTCAACGTGCAGGATCTGGCGACCGAGAAACTCGGGCTCAGCTTCGAGACGGTCAAGACCGGACGCTTCGCCGACGCCATGTCGGTGACGCGGCCCAAGACCGACGAGGAGCTGGCCCTCATCCAGAAGAACGTGGACTGGGTCTACGACCAGTTCCTCTCCAAGGTCGCCGAGTCGCGGCGCCTCGAACGCGCCGCCCTGGAGGAGATCGCCCAGGGACGCGTGTGGTCGGGCACCGAGGCCCTCAGCCTCGGCCTGGTGGACGAGCTCGGCGGCCTCGACTCGGCCGTGGCCTTCGCCGCCGGCAAGGCAGCCATCGGCGAGGAGTTCGCCGTGCTGGAGTATCCCCGGCGCCGGTCCTTCGTCGAGGCGATCGCCGAAGCCCTCGAACGCAAGGGCCGCGACCAGACCGGGAGCGACGCGCTGGCTGCCCTGGCCATCGAAGCCTGGGAAAGCCTGGCCCAACTCGGACAGTTCAACGACCCGCGCGGGGTCTATGCGCGCCTGCCCTTCCACTTGTCCCTGCAGTGAGGGGAAAACTGCGGCGTCCGGCTCAGCTGCCGGGCATCGTCATCTCGCGGCCATCTTGAGCGCCGATCGGGGAACGCGCGGTTTCCATCGATCGGCGCCGCGACTTTCCTGAAGCGCGCAACAAAACGGCAAGCGCGCATCATTGCGCCGCACTCTTGCAGTACTGCATGGCGGCCCCTCCCGCGCCGCGCTTCCAAATCCGCGTTCTCCCACGCAACGCGCGAAGTGCTCGCGGCACGCTTTCTGCACACCTTCTAAAACTCGATCGACAACTCGCGAGGCATCGCGGGAACGGATCGTCGGCATCACGACAACGACAGCAAGCACATCCTGCAACAACGACCACGCGATCGGGTAGCGATCGCGAAACCCCGTGGAGGATCCCGTGGAACGAACATTCGACCGATTCAGTGCCCTCGACAGTTTCTTCCTGGAGGTGGAGCGCGACGATTCGCCCATGCATCTCGGCGCCGTCTGCCTCTTCGAGGACGTCGGCCCCAGCGACCGCCGCATCACGCTGCGGCGCCTGCGCGCCCACATTGAAGCCAGACTGGACCGCATTCCGCGCTACCGGCAGCGCCTGATGCGCGTCCCCTTCGAGGGGCATCCCGTTTGGGTAGACGCGGCCGACTTCGACATCACCGACCACGTGCGCGGCGTCGCGCTGCCGGCGCCCTCCTCCCCGGGCCACCTCGAGGAGACGGTGTCGTGGATCCTGTCGCGCCCCCTGTCGCGAAAACGCCCGATGTGGGAGATCTGGCTGATCGACGGCCTCCCCCAGGGAGGTTTCGCGCTGGCCTGCAAGACTCACCACTGCGTGGCCGACGGCCTCGGCGCGGCCGCCCTCCTTTGCGCCATCCTCGGCACCGAGCCCTTCTCCATTCCGGAGACCCCGCGAGCCTGGCGTCCGCGGCCGTTGCCGTCGGGCGCCGACCTGCTGCGCGACGCCGTCACCTCGCGCGTTCGCGGCGCCACGGCCCTGGCGGCCTCGGCCTTGGGCCAGGCCACACTCGCTCCCGCGGACATGATCGACGGCGCAACGAGTATGTGGTCGGCGCTGCGCACCGCGGCGAGCGCCGCGTGGACTCCTCCGGCCGAAACCCTCTTTGACGACCCCCGCGGCAGCGACCGCCGCTTCCTGTGGTGGTCGGTAGCCCTCGACGACGTCAAGCGCATCGGCCGACGCCTCGGCGGAACCGTGAACGACGTGGCGCTCACGCTGGTGAGCGAGGGCTATGCGCAAGCCGCACTGCGCTCGGGAGTCGAACGCAACTTGAGGGTGTACTGCCCGGTGGGATCGGCGGCGACGCCCGCTTCGACGGTCACGCTCGGCAATCGCGTGTCCGGAATGCTCGTGGACCTACCCGCCGAATGCCCCGACCTGCGCAGCCGCTGGAACGGCGTCGTTGCGGCTTCCCGAGCCTGCAAGGCTTCGGGCTCGGCCGAAGGGACCTTCCTGCTCGAGACCGTCGCCACCGCCCTCAGCCCCGGCCTGCTCTCCCGGCTCGAAGGCCTCGTCGGCGGCCAGCGCCTGTTCAATTTGATCGTGACCAATGTTCCCGGGCCGAGCTTCCCGCTCTACCTTTTCGAACAGAAGATGACGGGGGTCTGTCCCCTGGTGCCGCTGCTGCACGGCCAGTCCATCGGCATCGCCATCTTCAGCTACGCCGGCACGCTGACCTGGGGTTTCCACGTGGATTCGGCCTGCGTGGACGCTGCGCGGCAGCTGCGCAGCGCAGTGGCCGCGGCCACTATCCGCCTTGCAAGACTGGCCGACGACACGGTATCCGCCGCGAAGGACAAGGCACGACCCATCCCGTTTCCTCCGAAGCGCGCCGTCTCGCGCCAGGAGCGGGAAGAAAGCGAGAGTGCCGCTGCGGCCGGATAGCCGGACGCCCTTTCCGGCGGACACCCGCGCGGCGGCGTGAGGGACCTGCGGTCCGGTCCCTCTGCCTCCGCGCGATCCCCCCGATTGTGTTCGACAGACCTCCGCGACCGCGGTTATAGTGCCGTTGCCGTCGCGGGGACGGCCTTTCCATGCGTGTCGCACTCATCTCGGACCTTCATGGGAACCGCGTTTCTCTCGACGCCGTTCTCGCCGACATCGACCGCCGCGGCGTGGACCAGATCGTCTGCCTCGGCGACGTCGCCACGCTGGGCCCTCGGCCCCGCGAAGTGATCGGCACACTGCGCGATCGCGGCTGCCGCTGCATCCTCGGCAACCACGATGCCTTCATGCTCGATGCCGAACTGATCCGCACCTACACCGAAGTCCCCATCGTCGTCCACGCCGTCCAATGGTGCCGCGAACGACTGAACGAAGAAGACCTCGCCTTCCTCTCCAGCTTCGAGGAAAGAATCGAGATGGACCTCGGCGCCGGCACCCGGGCCCTTCTCTTCCACGGCTCTCCCCGCTCGCACATGGAAGACCTTCTCGCGACGATGGATCCCGACGAACTCGACGAAGCGCTCGGCAGCACCGACGCGACCGTCCTGGCCGGCGGCCACACGCACGTGCAGATGCTGCGCCAGCACCGCAGCATGCTGCTCGTCAATCCCGGCAGCACCGGGATGCCCTTCAAGGAATACGTGGGAGGCTGTGCTCCCGAGATCATGCCCTACGCGGAATACGCGATCATTGAAGCGGAGGCCGGCGAGGTGCAGGTAAGCCTGAGGCGCATCAGCGTGGACAGGCGCCGCCTCCACGAAGAAGCAGCTTCGTCGTCCAATCCGATCTGCCGCCCCCTCGAACAGCAGTACGCCTGAGTTTGTTTCCCGCTTTCGCGGGAACGTGCGGTGTCGCGACTACTTGCGACGCGCCTCGGCCAGCAGGTCGCCGAAGGTGCCGAGCGACGCCCCCTTTTGCTGGCCCGCCATCACCTTGTCCTGCTCCCTCTTGTCCTCGGCTTCCTCGGCCTCGCGGGCGCCGCGCTCCTTCTCCACCATCGAAAGACTGAGGCGCCGCTGTCCGGCGTCGATCACGAGCACGGTGACTTCCACGCTCTGCCCCACCGTCGCGGCCTGGCGGGCGTGCGAGAGGCGGCGGTCGGTGGCCATCTTGGAAACGTGCACGAGGCCTTCGACGCCCGGCAGTACCTCGATGAAGGCGCCGTAGGCTTCCACCCTCTTCACGAGGCCGGACGTGGTCGTGCCGACGGGGAGATTCGCATCGAGCGTCGTCCAGGGGTCCTCGGCCAGGGCCCGCATCGACAGGGCCACCTGGCGGCGCCCGTCCTTGTCGGTCTTGTCGGCGACGCGCAGCACCTGGACCTTCACCTTCTGGCCCACCGTCAGGATTTCTTGGGGATGGTTGACGCGCGTGAAGGAAAGTTCGCTCACGTGGATCATGCCGTCCACGCCGCCCAGGTCCACGAAGGCGCCGAAATCGCGGATGGAGCGCACGGTGCCTTCGAGCACCGCGCCCACGCGGATCTGCTCCCAGGTCTTCGTCGCCGCCTGCGCGGCTTCTTCCTCCAGGATGTCGCGGCGCGAGACCACCACGTTGCGGCCGTCGTTCTCGACCTTGGTGACGCGGAAGGCGAACTTCTTTCCGAGGTACTCGGAGGCGGGCACGCGCTCCGGACCGCGGCGCAGGTCGATCTGGGAGCCCGGACAGAAGGCGCGTACGCTGCCGATGTGGACCTCGAAGCCGCCCTTGGTCTCGGCCGTCACCGTTCCTTCGACCGGCACGCCGAGGGCCTGGGCCTGCTCCAGTTCGGCGGCCGCGTGGCCGCCGCGTCCGAGCATGCGCGTGAGCACGGCGCTTCCCGTCCCCGCGCCGTCGTCGAGAATGGTGGCCTGGATCTGGTCGCCCACCGCGACGCGAAACTCGCCGGTGGACGGATCGCGGAACTCGGCCAGGTCGATGGTGCCCTCGGCCTTGTCGCCCACGTTCACGAAGACGGACGACTGGCCGATGGCGATCACCCGGCAGGAGACGAGGTCGCCGGCCTTCGCGCGCACCGGCCGCTTCGCGCCCGTCGTGCCCGCCTTGCCGTGGGAAGCCTCGAACAGGGCGGCGAAGTCGTCTTCGCCCTCCGCCACGGGTGTCGGGGAAAGGGGGCCTCGGGATGCTTTGGAAGAAGGGTTGCTTTCGCTCATGGGAGTCGCGCCTCGTCGCGAACCCGTGACCATACCCAGAGCCGGCGTGTTTACTCAATCGACGCGCTGGGACACAGTTGCCGGCGGCAGGCGCCGCTTCGCCGCCCTCCCGGAACAGCGCCGCGACGGGAGTGTCCTGCCCCGAAGAGCGGCCTTCCCGAACGGGAACGGGCGCTCGCCACGAAGGACAAGAGGAGATCGCCGATGACCAGTCTCGCCAGCCCCCTCCGCACCGCCGCTTCCCGCTTGGTCACCGCCGCGGCCTTCGTGGCCCTCGCCACCGCCGCCTGGGCCGGCGGCGACTGGAACGACGCCGCCGTGGGCTGGAAGGCCTACGACGCCGGACTGGCCGAGGCCAAGACCGCCGGCAAGCCGGTGTGCCTGGTGTTCTTCACCGAGTGGTGCCCCCACTGCACCAACTACGCCAAGGTCTTCCACGACCCGGCCCTCGTCGAACTCAGCAAGAAGTTCGTGATGATCCGCATCGACAAGGACAAGGACAAGGCCACCAGCGCCAAGTACGCGCCCGACGGCGAGTACATCCCGCGCACCTATTTCCTGGCCAGCGACGGCACCCTTCTCACCGAGATCACCGAGCAGAGGCCGAACTACAAATACTTCTACGACGAGAACAACGCCGCCGGCGTAATGCGTTCGATGAACGCGGTGCTGGCGCTGCCGGCGAAGCCTTAGCGAATCTGGAACGCGTCGCGGAGGTGCCTCTGCCGGCTACGCCCCGGCGGCGGCCCGCAGTTTTTCGTCAGCGGTAAGCAACTCCAAGCCAGCCAGATGGCGACGGGCCACCTGGAACGTCGCGAGATGCAGCGCATCGAGGGTTCGCAGGTTGGTGGCCGGAGCCATCGCACGTGCCAGTTCGCAGACCTCCCGCCCGAGTTCCCAGATGTCGCAGCGGTTCCAGATTCCGTCGAGTTCGCGACCGGCATCGGCGATCTGGCTTTCGGTGGCCGCGCCGAGCACACGCAAGCGGACGAGGGCGCGAGACGACTCCACGAGAGCCAGGCGCGAGGTGACCAGCGCGCTAGCGTCCCGGATCCGTACCTCGATCTCGGGACTCGTCCCCGACTCGAGAATGGCGCGAAGCACGGCGGACGTGTCGAGATACAGCGGCGGGGCCATGGGCAGTCCTAACGGTCCTCGCGCAGGTGGTCGAGGATCGCCGCCGCGGTGCCCGGCGCAAGGCCGATACCGCTCGCCTTCCAGGTCCAGGCCCCTTTTGGCCGGCTGGCGCGGACGATCTGACCAGCGGCGGCAAGGTCGTCCAGAATGTCCTCGAGGTCCGTTGACGGCGCGGGCTGCCGGCGGGCCGGCCTCAGCTCGGCGATGACCTCGTCGCGCTCGGTGACCAGCACCGTCTCCCCGGCCTTCGTCATTCGCAGGTACTCCGAGAGATGGGCCTTGAGCTGCTTTACGCCGACGGCTTTCATCGTGGGCCCAAGGTAGTCCCCGGTAGTCACCTGGGCAAACCGTTGATTGGCGCCTGCTGGACAGACCGAACGAACGGCGAATGCGGTCCGTGAAGTGAGCGCGGCCCCGAGGCAGGGCCGGCCCGCAACCGGGACGGGCGCGCCCGGAAGGCAGGCAGTGCTTGCACCGCGAGCAGCGGGCGCCGGTCCGCGAGCAATCGTGTGGAGAGTCGCCCCGTTGCCGTGTCCGTAGCCTCTGGCATTTTCGGGGGGACACCGTCGTGCGATCTCTGGCACGCCGCGTGCTCAGTCGAGGATGAGGACCATGCACGACAAGGCGGCCACAACGGCGCCGGAACCTGCCGCCGGCGAGAACCGGGGGCAGGCCTTCGACGAAATGTTCGACCTCGCCAGCGGCGGCGCCGGGGCCGGCGCCTACGACGGCCCGGTGCGCGCCGCCTACGAGGGCATCGCCGCCTGGCTCGCACGGACCAGCCCCGAGGAGAGGAAGCTGAAGGCCCTCGAGGCCGAAGTCCTCTTCCGCCGCATCGGCATCACCTTCGCCGTCTACACCGAGGGCGGCGATCCCGAGCGCCTGATCCCCTTCGACATCATTCCGCGCATCCTCGACCGCAAGGCCTGGCATCTCCTCGAGCGCGGCCTCACCCAGCGCGTGAAGGCCCTGAACGCCTTCCTGCTGGACGCCTACAACGACGGCGAGATCATCCGGGCGGGCCGCATCCCGGCCGAACTGGTGACCGCCAACGAGAGCTTCCGTCCGGAGATGCGCGGCTTCACGCCGCCGGCCGGCGCCTACACCCACGTGGCCGGCATCGACATCGTGCGCACCGGCGAGACCGAGTTCCACGTGCTCGAGGACAACTGCCGCACGCCGTCAGGCGTTTCCTACATGCTGGAGAACCGCGAGGCGATGCTTCGCCTCTTCCCGGATCTCGTCGCCTCGCACCGCATCGCGCCGATCTCGCGCTATCCCGAAGACCTGCTCGATACCCTGCGCGAAGCGGCGCCGCCGGCCTGCCGACAGGATCCCACCGTGGTTGTGCTGACGCCGGGCCAGTACAACAGCGCCTATTACGAGCACTCCTTCCTTGCCGACGAGATGGGGGTGGAACTGGTCGAGGGCGCCGATCTCATCGTGGACGGCGGCCTCGTCTACATGCGCACCACCGAGGGGCCGCGGCGCGTGGACGTGATCTACCGCCGCGTGGACGACGACTTCCTGGATCCCCTGGCTTTCCGCGCCGACTCGGCCCTCGGTGTGCCCGGCCTTTTCGCCGCCTACCGCGCCGGCGCCGTGACGCTGGCCAATGCCGTGGGCACCGGCATCTCCGACGACAAGGGCATCTATCCCTTCGTGCCCGAGATGATCCGCTTCTACCTCGGCGAGGAACCCCTCCTCGCCAACGTGAAGACCTGGCGCTGCGCGGAGAAGGACGACCTCGCCTTCGTGCTCGACAACCTCGGCGAGCTCGTGGTCAAGGAGACGCGCGGGTCGGGCGGTTACGGCATGCTGGTGGGGCCCTGTTCCACCACGGAGGAAAGAGCCAAGTTCGCCGACAAACTGAAGGCCCACCCCGCCGACTACATCGCGCAGCCGACGCTGGCGCTTTCCACCTGTCCCACGTTCGTGGACGCCGGGATCGCGCCCCGCCACGTGGACCTGCGTCCCTTCGTCCTCTACGGCAGTTCCGTGCGCATCGCGCCGGGGGGCCTGACGCGCGTGGCCCTTCGCGAGGGATCGCTGGTGGTCAACTCCAGCCAGGGCGGCGGCACCAAGGACACCTGGGTATTGCAGAACGGCGCGGTGCATCCGCCGCAGCAGCAGTCGCAGTCGCAGTCGTCGCCGCCGCGGCCATCGCGAGAGGAGCACTGAGCCTTGCTCGCGCGCACCGCCGACAGTCTTTTCTGGCTGGCCCGCTACATGGAACGGGCCGAGAACGTGGCCCGTACCCTGCAGGTGGGCCACCACACGGCGAGCATGTCCCAGTCCATCGGCAGCCCGGGCAACGAGTGGTGGTCCACCCTGGTCGCCGCCGGCTGCGGCGACGGTTTCGTCGAGCGCTACGGGACGAACGAACCTTCCTCGAGGGATGCCATCCACTATCTGGTGCGCGAGCCGAGCAATCCCTCGAGCATCCTGTCGTGCCTGGAGACGGCACGGCGCAACGCCCGCACGGTGCGCACCGCGCTCACCGTGGACATGTGGGAGGCCCTCAACGACACCTGGCTCGGGGTGCGCGCGTTCCGCGATCGCGACTTCGAGCCCGACCGCGTCGTCGTCTTTCTCGACTGGGTGAAGCACCGCTCCCTGCTCTTCCACGGCGCCTACGCCAACACGATGCTGCGCAGCGACTCGTACTACTTCACACAGCTCGGCACGTTCGTGGAGCGCGCCGACAACACCGCGCGCATCCTCGACGTGAAGTACCACGTGCTGCTTCCCTCCACCGAGGCGGTGGGCGGAGCCCTCGACTACTACCAGTGGCGTTCGATCCTGAGGGCCGTCTCGGCCCTGCGCAGCTACCACTGGGTCTACCACGACCGGCTCCACCCCTGGCACGTCGCCGAACTGCTCATCCTGAGGCCGGAAATGCCGCGCTCGCTGCGCTCCTGCTACGCCCAGATCACGCGTTACCTGGACCTCATCGCCGGGCGCTACTCGGGCCGCCGGGGCGAGTGCCACCGCCTGGCGGGCGAGATCGAGGCGAAACTGCGCTTCGGGCGCATCGAGGACATCTTCCAGTCGGGCCTGCACGAGTTCCTCACGGAGATCGTGGAGGACACCGAGACCCTCGGGCGCAACATCGGCGAGTTCTACCTGGTCTCCTGAGCACCCCGCCGCCTCGCTCGCGTGCGCACGTCCGGGCCGGCGACGGGCTGTCCTCCCGCCGCAGCGCGTGTTAGCTTCCCCCCCGCATCGATCACCCCGGCGGCGCGCGTCGTCGCCCAAGGCGGAACGGGCCCAGGCACCGTCCCCGCGAAGGAGCCCCAGATGGACAAGACCAAGGTTCTCGAGACCCTGAACGGCATCCTCGAGCTCGAGCTGGCCGGCGTGGTGCGCTACACCCACTATTCCTTCATGATCTTCGGCCATGCGCGCATCCCCATCATCTCGTGGATGCGCACCGAGGCCGCTGAGGCCGTCACCCACGCCCACGCCGCCGGCGAACTCATCACGGCTTTCGGCGGGCATCCCTCGCTGACGATCGGCAAGCTGCTGGAGACCCATCGCCACGACATCGACGACATCCTGCGCGAGGCCATCGAGCACGAGCAGGGCGGGGTGGCCATGTACCGGCAACTGCTCGCTCTCGCCGAGGGCAACGACATCCGCCTGGAGGAGTACGCCCGCGAGATGATCCGCACCGAGGAAGACCACATCGCCGAGATCGAGAAGATGCTGAGGCGGCCGGGCGTTCTCGAACCGGCGACCTGACACCTGTTGCCCTTCCGGTCTCGGGGGCCGGCGCCCCGGAGAGCGGAAGGGCGCGGCCCCCGGTCCCGCACCACGTCCAGGCACTCGGCCATTGACCCAGCTTGGGCGCCGCCCTATCAGCCGCCTCCATGTCGCGTGCCCGATCCACCGTACAGGCCACACCCGTTCAGGGTCCCGGCCAATGGATCGTGGGCCCCTCCTACGACCGCTACTTCCTGTGGGCCGCCTGGTGTGTGCCCCTGGTGCTTTGGGCCATCGCGGTCCACGTGCCCTACGGCCTGCTCGCCGCCCTGGCCATCTTCGTGCTGCTCGACAACTCTCACCAAGTGGCGTCGCTGCCATTGACCATCTTCGATCCCGAAACGATGAAGCGCCAGGCGCCCGTCTACCTCGGAGGCGCCGTGGCCATCGGCACGGCGGCCATCGTCATTTCCTTCTACCCGGAGACGTTCATCGCGAAGCTGTGGGTCAGCCTCGTCGTGTACTGGGGCGCCTGGCACATCATCCGCCAGCACTACGGCTTCCTTCGCCTCTACCAGGCGCGCGACAAACCTTCGTCGCCGCGGGTGGCGAGCGCGGAGGCCTGGGCCCTCTACAGCGGCGCTTCGTTTCCCTATTTCCTCAACTTGTCGCGGGGCTGGGCGGGCGAGAGCGGGCTCGGCGCCATGATCTGGCAGGCGCCGGTTCCGGCCTGGTCACCGTGGGTGGTGCTCGCGGTCTTCGTCGTGTCCTTCGGCATGGTGCTGACAGACGCGGTCGCGCGCCAGGGACCGGCACTGTCGCGGCGACTCCTGCACCTGGTGCTGGTGGTCAGCAACTTCTGGATCGGGCTTTTGTGGGCGGGGCGCGACGACCTCGTGATCGCGGTGCTCTTCATCACCAGCTACCACGACCTGCAGTACCACGCGGTGGTCTGGCACGTGGGCCGCAAGCGCGTGGCGCCGGCGGCGGCGGCGGTGTATCCGGCGGTGCGGCGCATTTTCGCGTCGCCGTGGACCTTCGCGGCAGTGATCCTCGTGGGGGCCCTGGTGCAGGCCCTTGGGCGAAACGACTTCCAGTTCGCCTCGTCCTTGCTTCCCGAGTCGGTGGTGACCACGGCCCTCTTCGCCCTGGTCACCAGCTACAGCTACATGCACTACTTCTTCGACGGCAAGATGTGGAAACTGAGCAAGGACGCGCGGCTTCGCGCGGAGCTGGGGCTGGGCGGGAAGTAGTTCTGCCGTCGGCCGCCTCGCGCTTCACCCGACCTTCGAGAAACCCACCAGCCCGCCGCCGTCGACGACCATCGTGTTGCCGGTCATCCAGCCGCTGCGCACGTCGTCGGCCAGGAACAGCGCCGCCTCGGCGATGTCCTCGGGCTCGCCGAGGCGCTTCAGCGGATAGGCTTTGGCCACCTGCTCGCCGCGGCCGTCGGCCCACAGGGCCTGGGCGAAATCGGTCTTGATGAGGCCGGGCGCGATGGCGTTGACCCTCACCTTCGGCGCCATCTCGGCGGCGAGCTGGCGCGTGAGATGCAAAAGCGCCGCCTTGGTGACGTCGTAGACGCCGAGGATGGGGTTGGTGGAAAGGCCGCCGACGCTGGAGATGTTGATCACCGAGCCGCCGTGCTCCTTCATCCAGGAGCGCCAGGCCAGCTGTGTCCACAGCAAAGGGGCGGTGAGGTTGGTGTCGATGGTCTTGTTCCAGCGCGCCACGTCCACGTCGATGGTGGGGCCGGCGTAGGGGTTGGTGGCGGCGTTGTTCACCAGCACGTCGATGCGGCCGAGGCGAGTCAGGGTGGCTGCGATGACGCGCTCGGCGTCCTCGGGACGGCCGACGTGGCCGGGTTCCACGTGGGCGTTGGCCCCGATCTCGTCGGCGGCGGCCCTGCAGCTGTCCGCGCTGCGCGAGGTGATCATCACCTGGGCCCCTGCGCCGGCCAGCGCCGCCGCGATGCCCTTGCCGATTCCCCGCGATCCCCCCGTCACGATCGCCACTTTGCCCTCGAGTCCGTTTTCCATCCCCCGCTTCAATCAGAAAACCCGGGACAGGTACAGGTTTCCGCTCCGCGGAAACCTGTACCTGTCCCGGGTTTTGGGTATGGTCGCGGGCGTGACGGAGGACGCGGTGAATCTTGCTCCCCATGCTTCCCGCTTCGAAGCCCTTGCGCCGGAGAGGGCGGTCCGGTTCGCGACCTTTGCGCCGGGACGACCGGAGTACTTTCCCGGCCTCCTCGGCGTCCAGCTCGAGGAGGTTCGCCAGGACTACGCGCGCATGCGACTGCCGTTCCGGTCCGTGCTCAACCAGCCGGCCGGCGTGATGCACGGCGGCGCCATCGCGACCCTCATCGACACCGTGGTGGTCCCGGCCCTGGCCAGCGGTTACGACGTGCCGCACCGCTACCTGACCATCGACATGCAGATCCAGTACATGGGCGCTGTGGTCCAGGAGGACATCGTGGCCGAGGGATGGATCACCAAGCGCGGCCGCTCGACGGTCTTCTGTCGCGCGGAGGTGATGACGGCCAAGTCCGGCCTCGTTGCCACTGGAACCCTGGTCTACAAAGTGAGTGCCCTGAAGTGATCCCGCCGCGACGTTGCGCGTTCACTCTCCGCCGTCGCCCCCGCGCCGCGAGGGCGAACCTGCTGCGCGGCCTGGCGATCGCAGCAGCGGCCTCGGTGCTGCTCTCGGCCTGCGGCCCCAGCACTTACGTGCGCAGGGACCACGAGTTCGCCAGCCTGCCGCCCGCCTGCTGCCCTCTCCTGCTCGGCATGAACGACGCCGTTCCCCCGGGTGTCCTGCTGGTGGGCGAAGTAAGGTACGGGGAGACCGGGTTCTCCACGGACTGCTCCTACGCGGAGAACATGGAGAGGATCCGCCAGCAGGCCTGCGGCCTGGGCGCCGATGTGGTCCACATCACGGCACAGAACTTTCCCAACTTCGTGAGCACTTGCTATCGGGTGAGGGCCAGCCTCTACCGTTCGAACGCTGGCCCGGATTCCGATCCTTCAGCCCGCGAAGCCCCCGACGCCTCGCTCGGGGCCTGCGAGACCGTGCTCACCCGGCGCTTCCGCGCGCCGAAACACTGATCGCCCGAACTCACGAGACACGGCAAGGAAAGGAGAACGGCCCATGACCATCGGTTCCATCCGAACGAGCAGCGTCACGGCGCCGACGCCCCGCACAGCGGGCGCCCGCCTCCTGGGCGTTGCCGCCATCCTCGTCGTCGCCGCCACCCTGTCGGGATGCGCCCAGCCCCACGTGAAGAAGTACCGGGCGGGCGTGGAGGCGAACGTCCGCAACTTCGAGAGCATCCGCCTCGGGATGACGCGAGAGCAGGTCGAAGAGCGCATGGGTGACGCCCACGTGGTCAACTACAAGCGCGTACAGCTTCGCAACCCGTGGCGCACCGAGGCCTTCCGCGTGAGCAAGACCCTGCAGGTGGACGTCCTCTACTACGTGACCCAGGGCTACGTCTGGCAGGGCTTCGACGACGGCCACGCGCTCACCCCCGTGATCCTCGAGAACGACGTCGTCGTCGGTTGGGGCTGGGGCTTCCTCGATCGCAACCGCGACCGCTACATCATCAAGGATGTCCCGCCCTCACCGCCCGCGACGAAGTAGCGCGAAACGCCGGCGGATCAGTCGGCATCCCCACCGCGCAGCGGAAACAGCAACTGTCCCGGCAGCGTGGGCGGGACTTCCGTGTCGCTCCCGTACTGGCGCGGCCATCGCTTGGTCGGAAGGTGCAGGGATCGGAACATCCAGTCCCACAGCGGCGTGTGCACGCAGTAGTTGGTGTTCACCGCTTCCGGTTCACGGGCGTGGTGCCAGTGGTGGAATTGCGGAGTGACCAGCAGGTAGCGCAGGCCGCCGAACGGCAGACCGACGTTGGCGTGGACGAAGACGGCCTGCAGCGCCGCGATCACCACGTAGGCGTCCAGCGCCGCCTCGGCCGGCCCCAGCAGATAGAGGGGCACCATCACCAGGGGCCTCACGGTCCACACTTCCACGGGATGCATGCGCGAACCCGCCAGCCAGTCCATGTGCCGGACGCTGTGGTGCACCGCATGGAAGCGCCACAGGAAGGGAACTTCGTGGAAGGCCCTGTGCACCGCGTACTGCACGAGGTCGGCGCACAGCAGCAGCAGCAGCACCTGGGCAGGCACGGGAAGCCCGGAGACGAAGGCGCGCACGCCGTCGCTCACTGCCCAGCCGAAGGCCGCTGGGGCGAGCCGGTTACCCGCCAGCAGCACCACTCCGACGAGCAGGTGATTGAGCGCGAAGTAAGCAAGATCGAGGCGCCACAGGGGCCTCAGGACTGGCTGATCCGCATCGCGCGGAACGACCTTCTCGATGAAAATGAAGAGCAGGGCCGAAGCGAGGAGGTCGAGAAGCAGGAAGTCGAGGCCGAGGAAGGTGCTGCGCTGGTCGAGGGGACCGATCTCCGCCCGCCAGCCGCCGAGGGCGAAGGCCCACACCGTGAACAGGATGCCGACGGCGCCCATCCTCTTGCGGCGCCCCAGCACGAAGGTGAGAAGGCCGAAGCCGAGCGCGAACCACATGCCGGCCTGCAGCACGAGCCTCAGCATCTCCGGGTCGTAGACGCGGCGGAGGTCGGGAGTGGTGAGGTAGGACGGATAGCGAAAGCAGAGAACGGCCAGCCAGCTCATCACGCCGAGGAAGACGGAAAGGTAGCCGCTCAGGCGGCCGTCGCCGGGTCGAAGGACGTCGCCGGAAGGAACGCCGCCCTCCCCGGCCTGGTCGCTACCGATTGGGCTCATCTTCGCCGACTATACCCGAGGCGGGGCCGACCCGAGAGCTTCCCCGGCAACAGGGTGTGGCTGTGCCGTCCCTACCGCGGAAGCTCGCGGGGACCCGCGGGCCAGCCCGTTGCGGCATCCCGGTCCGGGTTTCCACCCGGTCGTCGGAGGTCCCCGCCCGCGGCGAGGCCCCGCAGGCTTCGCAAGCCCTCCCGGCGTCCCGGAAATCCCCGCGATGCTGGTTTGCCCGCTTTGGCACACCGCGCTAAACACGCTGATTCCGCCGCGTCCAAACTGGGTGGAAGAAGCGGGGATCCTGCCGTGTCGGACAGCGTCGTGACCATGGAAAAGATCGTGAACCTCTGCAAAAGGCGGGGGTTCGTCTTCCAGTCCTCCGAGATCTACGGGGGGCTCTCCAGCTGCTACGACTACGGGCCGCTCGGCGTCGAGCTCAAGCGCAACGTCAAGGAAGCCTGGTGGCGCGACACCGTGACCACCCGGCCCGACGTGGTGGGCCTGGACTGCTCCATCCTGATGCATCCGCGCACCTGGGAGGCCTCGGGCCACATCGCGAACTTCTCGGACCCGATGGTGGACTGCAAGCTCTGCAAGGGCCGCTTCCGCGCCGACCACCTGGCCGAGACGCGCTGCCCCAAGCAGCCGAGCAAGCTGGCCGGCCACTGCGACGGCGAACTCACCGAGCCGCGCAGCTTCAACCTGATGTTCAAGACCCACATGGGCCCGATGGAGGACTCGGCCGCGGCCGTCTACCTCCGCCCCGAGACGGCCCAGGGCATCTTCGTCAACTTCGTCAACGTGGTGAACTCGACGCGGCTTCGCCCGCCCTTCGGCATCGGGCAGATGGGCAAGAGCTTCCGCAACGAGATCACGCCGGCCAACTTCCTGTTCCGCACCCGCGAGTTCGAGCAGATGGAACTCGAGTTCTTCGTGCCGCCCGGAACCGACGACGGCTGGTACCAGTACTGGAAGACCCGGCGCATGCAGTGGTACATCGACTACGGCATCCGGCCCGAGCGCCTTCGCCTGCGCGACCACGCCTCGGACGAACTCGCCCACTACGCCAAGGGCTGCGCCGACGTGGAGTACGACTTCCCCATCGGCTGGCAGGAGCTCGAGGGCATCGCCAACCGCACCGACTTCGACCTCAAGCAGCACATCGAGTACTCGGGCAAGGACCTGTCCTTCTTCGACGACCAGACCAAGGAACGCTTCGTGCCGTATGTGATCGAGCCGTCGGCCGGCGCCGACCGCGGCACCCTGGCCTTCCTGGTGGATTCCTACGACGAGGACGGGCCCGAGAACGACCGCCGCACGGTGCTGCGCCTGCATCCCGCGCTGGCGCCGGTGAAGGTGGCCGTGATGCCGCTCATGAAGCGCGACGGCATGGACGCCAAGGCCCAGGAGATCGTCGAGTCGCTGCGTCCCTATTTCGCCGTGGCCTACGACCAGGCCGGCTCCATCGGCCGCCGCTACCGCCGCCAGGACGAAGTGGGCACGCCGCTCGGCGTGACCGTGGACTACGACACGCTGAAGGACGGCACGGTGACCCTGCGCGATCGCGACACGATGGAGCAGGAGCGCGTCCGCGTCGACGACCTCTTCGACATCGTACGCAAG
>JBHEPB010000082.1:0-28925 GCA_046260515.1 Binatia bacterium | reverse complement strand
CGGCATGGACGGCCGGCGACCACGCGTCGAGCCGCGCGGCCTACGAGGACGCTGCCGTGCTGGCCCGTTCGCGCAACGGCGGCGAGGACGTCGTCGATGCCCAGCTGCTGGCGCGCGCCGCCCTTGGTCTCGGCGGAAGACAGCAAAGAGCCCACGTGCAGTTCGATGCGCGCGTGGTGGAGTTGCTCGAGAGCGCCATCACCGCGGTGGGCGGCGAACACCCCGCCCTTCTCGCCCGCCTGGAAGCGCGCCTGGCCTACGCCCTGTACGCGGCGCCCAACTCGCGCCCCGAGCGCGAGAGCCTCTGCCTGGACGCCGCCCGGCGGGCGCGCAGCGCCGGCGACGCGAAAACGCTGGCCTGGGTGCTGGCCGACCGCCGCTGGGCCCTGTGGGGTCCCGCCACCCTCGGCGAACGACGCGACACTGGCGAGGAACTTCTCGCCGCCGCCCATCGCCGCGGCGATCGTGAAGCCGTGCTGGTCGAGCAGGGCTGGCGCATGGTCGATGCGCTCGAGACCGGGGATCGGCCGGCCATGGACGAGGCCTTCGCCGCCTACCGCGGCCTGGCCGCGAGCCTGAGGCTGCCGTGGTACGAGTGGTACGCGGCGCGCCTGGCCTGCCTCGTGGCCCAGGTGGAAGGACGCATCGACGACGCCGAGCGCCTGGCCGCCGAGGCCCTCGCGGCCGGCGAGCGCGCCGGTCATCCCGACGCCGCGCTTTCGTTCGGCTCGCAGATGCTCGGCGTGCGTCTCGCCCAGGATCGAGCGGCCGAACTCGAGGCCGGCATCGAGATGCGCATCGCGCAGTATCCGGACGTGCTGCTGTGGCGCCGCCTGCTCGCCCGCCTGCGCGTGGCCCAGGGACGCGAAGCCGAGGCCGTGGCCGAGGTGGAACGCGCGCGCCGCGGTCCTCTCGTCGAGGCTCCCGGTGATTTCCTTCACCTTCCCGCGCTGGTGATCCTTGCCGAACTGGCGGCCGAACTGGCGCCCGGCATCGGCGACGAGGAAGTGCTGGGACGGGTGCACGAGGCCCTGCTGCCCTTCGCCGGCCGCCAGGTGGTGCTCGGCTTCGGCATGGCCTTCCTCGGTCCGGTGGATCAGTACCTGGGAGAACTCGACGCTGCCTCCGGCCGCCACCAGGACGCCCGCGGCCGCTTCGAACGCGCGGCGGCCCAAGCGGCCGGCCTTGGAGCCGCGCGCTGGGCGGCGCGTGCAAGGCTTGGGTTGAGGTCCGTCTCCGCGCCGCGCTCGCTTCCGACGGCCTCTCGCCTTTGCGCGAGTGCGGCCGCGGAGTCGCGTCCGCGCGCGGTGCTGGAGGTCGATGGCAACGGCTGGTGTGGAGAGTTCGCCGGCACCCGCTTCCGTGTCGGTCCCCTTCGCGGCCTGCTCTACCTGAAGGCGCTGCTGGCGGCCCCGGAGCGCGAGATTCACGTCCTGGAACTGGCGGCTCTCGGTGATGCCAAGGCTCAGGGCGAGCCCGGCGCGGCCGTCCTTTCCGACCGCGCCGACAGCGGCGACGCCGGCCCCCTTCTCGACGACAAGGCCAAGCGTGCCTACCGCACGCGCCTGGCCGAGTTGCAGGAGGACCTCCAGGAAGCCGGCGACTTTGCCGACAACGGGCGCATCGCTCTGGTGCGCGCGCAGATCGAGGCCCTCGAGGAGGAGCTCTCCCGCGCCATCGGGCTGCGCGGACGCGATCGCCGCGCCGGAGCGGCCGCCGAGCGGGCACGCGTCGCGGTGGCCAAGCGCATCCGCGGCGCGCTCGAACGCCTCGGGCAGCAGAGCCCCGAACTGCAGCGCTACCTGGAAGCGACGGTGCGCACCGGCGTCTTCTGCGTCTACCGCCCCGACCCCGGTCGCCCCGTGGACTGGGAACTGGAAAGCAACGGAAACTGACAGGCCGCGTTCACGCGAACGTCGAGGAGGAGTCCCCATGCAATTCGGAATCGCGTTCCCGTCCTGGATCGAGGCCTGGAAGGACTGCGAGGTGGCCGAGGCCGAAGGCTTCTCCCACGCCTGGTTCTACGACACGCAGCTTCTGTGCTCCGACGTCTACGCCACCATGGCCCTGGCCGCCGAGCACACCAGCACCATGAAGCTCGGGACCCTGGTCGCCATCCCCAGCAACCGCATCGCGCCCGTCACCGCCAGCGCCATCGCCACCATCAACGCGCTGGCGCCCGGTCGCGTCATCCTCGGCGTCGGCACGGGCTTTACCGGGCGCAACACGATGGGCCTGCCGCCGCTGCCGGTGGCGAAGATGGTGGAGTACATCCGCCAGGTGCGCGGGCTGCTGACGGGTGAGGACGTGCTCTTCCGCGAGGGCAAGGCCGAGCGCTGGATCCGGCTCCTGTCCAGGGACCGCGCCCTCGGCTGCATCAACCTCGACGATCCCATCCCCATCCACGTGGCGGCCAACGCCCCCAAGGCCCTGGCCTCGGTGGGCGAAGTGGGCGACGGATGGATCAGCGTCGCCCTGGACCCGGCCGGGGTGCGTGCCGGCGCCGAGAAGACGATGGAATCGGCGGCCACCCACGGGCGCCGCTTCGACGGTCCGGGCGGGAGGCCGGAGACGACGATGCTCACGACGGGCTGCCTGCTGCGTCCGGGGGAGACCTTCGCCAGCGAGCGCGTCGTGCGACGGGTGGGTCCCGTAACCGTGGTCGGCGTGCACGCCATCTGGGAGAGTTCCCGCGGCGGCCACGGCTTCGGGCTCGAGAACGAGGACCTCGCCCGAGCCTTCGATACGTGGATCGAGGGCTACGCCGCCGCGCGCGGATCGGCGGCCGACCGGCGCTACCTCGACGTCCACGAAGGACACATGATGTACCTGAAGCCCGGCGAAGAGGCCTTCGTGATACCGGACATGATCCCGGTGCTGTCGCTGACGGGGAGCGCCGAAGAAGTCCTCGAGCGTTGCCGCGCCTACGCCGCCGCCGGCGTGGACCATCTCGCGCTGCAGGCCGTGCCGGGAATGGGGCGCGACCTGATCGAGGAGTTCGGACGCCACGTCATCGCCGAGCTGTAGGCGTCGCACAAAGAAAAGGGGCCGCGCTCTTTCGAGCGCGGCCCCGGATGACGCGAGGTGCCGGCGACGCCGGCTCCCTGCGAAATCTTAGTAGCGTCGGCCTCCGCCGCCGCCGCCGCCGCCGCCGCCGCCGTAGCCGCCGCCGCCGCCGCCCCCGCGACCGCCGCCGCCGCCGTAGCCACCGCCGCCGCCGCCGCCGCCACGGGGACGGTCCTCACGGGGCTTGGCCTCGTTGACGGTGAGGGCGCGGCCCTCGTGCTCACGGCCGTTGAGGGCCTCGATGGCCGCCGACGCTTCCGAGTCGCTGGACATTTCGACGAAGCCGAAACCCTTGCTGCGACCCGTGTCACGGTCGGAAATGACCTGCGCGCTCTGCACGTTTCCGTACACGCCGAACAACTCTTCGAGGGCCGAACTGTCGACACCAAAGCTCAGGTTACCGACGTACAACTTCTTACCCATTGGATCATCTCTCCTTAACTGGAACGGGGTACACCCACATTCTCTTGACTTGCTCGTTCTGCACGGATCGATCGATTCGACCCGCGAAGGTAGGTGTGTACGACTGAGGGGAAGGATGCGGGACTTCGTAGGTCGCGTACCTGACTCGTTCGACTTACCGACCGGGCGCTATCCTACTGATCTATCGCGCTAGGTACAGAGGTCCGGAGAAGTTTCCGTCCTGTACCCGACCTCGCCTCCGGAGCCCCGCGAAGGTCCCCATGACCCCGTTCAGGAGCCGACGGCGGGGCTTGCCCCGGCCGGAGGATACAGCGGCGCGGCGACCGGATCCGCGGAATCACTCAGGTTTTGCCGTCGTCACGTCCCGACCGGCTTCGTCGCTCCCGGTGGCCCGACCCGGATCGGCGCCGCCGGAGGCCGGCATCCGCGGCAGTCCCCGGCGGATCTTCGTCGAGAAATTTTCGCCGTCCCCCGCCTCCCGGGCCACCGCGGTGATGTCGCTGCGCCGGCGAAGCTCCTCGATGGGCATCGAGGTGTCGATGCTCCCCCTCAGGTACAGGAGGGCGTCCAGGGAGCCGTTGACCAGAATCCGCCAGTCCCAGCTGAAGTCCCGGTTGAGATTGTGGGCGTGCTGCCAGATCGACGTGGTGCAGTTTTGCGTGAGCGCGTTGTACCAGACGGGCATCTCCACCAGGTCGTTGATGGATTCGATGTAGTCCGCGAGGATGCGCCGCGCGTTCTCCGGCGACGCGCTCAAGCGGTACAGCGCGACCGTCTCCCCGCGATGGTTCGACCTCAGCGCGATCACGTCGCTCTCGTCGGCCACCACGTAGTACAGCTCGAACTGGCGGAAGAACCCGAGCAGGGCCGAGTATTCCTCGCCCACTTGCTTGCGTGTCTCGATCGAGACGGCCAGGTGGCGCCCGTCCTCGAACTCCCAGCTCATGATGGTGTGGGCGATCAACGGCGCTCCCCACGTGGAAATGAAGAGGTCCACCGCGCGCACCTTCGACAGGTCGTAGGTTCGGTCCTCCCACTTCGCGGTGAAGTCCGTCTCGCTGCGATACTCGAAGTCGCGCACGTTGCGGAAGCGCGCGACGTCGCCGTCAAGATCCACGCTCGCAAGGCGGGCCACCTCGGGAATCCAGGCGCGATCGTTGCTCGGCGCGATGCCCAGCCACCAGGCCGTGAGGCCGAGATCGAGGAGGAACACCAGCAGCAGGGCCCGTCGTCCCGGCCTCACCATCACGAGGATGGCCGCGAGGGCGATGCCCCACGAAGCGGCGAGCAGCTTGGCGGCGCCGCCCGCGAAGGGACCGTCGATGGCCAGCGCGGCCGAGGCCCACGCGGTGAAGAGAAGCGCGACGACGGCGAAGAGGACGAAGGCGACGCGACGCAGGATCATGGCGTGCTCCCGCCGACATCGGCCGCGCCGTACAGGTCGCGCGACAGGTGCTCATAGAGGATGCGGCGCACCTCCTCGATGGTGGCCGGGTGGCCCTGGGTGGAATGGCTGGAATGCACGACCAGTTCGGAGGTGACGCCCTCCAGGTGGGCGCTGCTCCAGGCCACCACGCCGTCGCTACCCTGTTCGGGCGGCCCTTTGCCCTGGACGGCGATGATCGAGTGCGCGGCCACGCCGCCGGTCACCGGGAGACCGTGCAGGGTCTTCAGGAAGGGATCCTTGGGGCTCATGTTGTCGATGCTCGTCGGCACCTGGTTCATCGCGGTCTGCAACGCGCCGCGGACCTGGAGGCGCAGCAGGTCGAGGCCGATGCTCGCCAGGCTGCCGGGAAGGCGGATGAAGCGGCGCACCGTGCGCCCCAGCCAGTTCGAGGCCAGCACGGTACCGCCGTGGGGCGTCGCGACGAAAACCACTCTCTCCACGAAAGGAAGGGGCTCGACGAAGGCGGTGCGACGCAGGTACTCGCGGGTTTCCGCGCGCATCTCCTCCTCCTCGAAGGGCTTGTCGCTGATGGCGCGCCAGAAACTTTGCCCGCTGTCTACGACCGTCATTTTCGTCAACAGGCCGCCCTGGCTGTGGCCGATGACGACCATGCGCGAGAGGGCGGTGTCCCGGCCGGCGGGATCGACGTCGGAGACCACCTCCCGCAGGCTTTCCCGAAGATAGCTCGCCGAAGCCGGCACCGGGTTGCCGGTGTTGTACTGGAAGAACCAGTACTGGTAGCGCCCGCGCAGGAAAGGGTCCGACTGGACCTCGTTCAGCATCTCCGCCCAGCGAGCCGGGCTGGAAGCCGTGCCGTGCACGAACACCACCGGAATGCGGCCGGGGATCCAGGGATGCAGCATGAAGAGGCGGTGGCCGCCGGCCGAACGGCCGCCCAGCGTGAAATCGCCGCGACGAAAGCCGGCGATCTCCGAGTCCCAGACCGGCGCGCCTTCCAGGCTGTAGCCGATGGCAGCCGTCGCGTCCGACTCGACCGGGACCATCTGGGATCCGATGGCGGTTGATTCCACCGTCTCCGGGTCGAGGACGTCCATCTCGCCGGCCACACGGCCGCTGCGCAGGGACGCGCGGACGTCGCTCATGCGCAGCACCACCGTCATCGGCACCTTGGGATTGTCGGTGAGCCAGCGGTCGGCCTCGGCGTCGCCGGTGGGAGCGCAACGCGCAATCACCGTTGCCCCGATGCCCGAGCGGCGGTAATGGTTCCTCAGCCCCCTCACGTCCATGGCCGCCAGCGACACGAGTTGCTCGAGGCGGTAGCCCCCGAAGCGCAGTTCCCCGGCCGGTGACACGATGGACAGGCTGCCGAAGGGCAAGGCGACGTCGCGCGAGCCCATCTCGAGCCGGTCGTCGCCGCGCGCGACGAGGCCGCGGGCCAGCGCCCGGTTGTACAGGGCCATCGCCACCCTCAGGCGCGGGTCGAAACGGCCGGGGGCCAGCGCTTCGTCTTCGGGAAAGAGGTAGGCCCAGGCGTAGACGGCGCTCGCCAGGAACCAGGCCGGATCGCCGGTGGCGTCGGCCTGGGCAAAAGCGAGTTCGGCCAGTACGAAGAGGCGCGGCGACTCGTCCACGCCCCCGAGGCCCTGGTGCAGTTCGGCCAGCACAGCAGCCGGCTCCTTCTCGAAGCGCGCGGCCAGCCCCAGCCGGGCCACGAGCTGGGCGGACCAGGCACTGGGGCTCCTGGACGAAAGGACGTTGCTGGTAAGGAGGCGCTCGGCCTCGGCAGGGCGGATGGCGCGAACGCCGACCGGCGTGGCGCAGCCCGCGGCCAGGCCGATCAGGCCTAGATGGAGAGAGGCGGTCGCGATCGCGACGAGGCGCGACACCACGGGACGCGACCGCACCGGGAATCCTACTTGCCGGGGACTCCCAGCATGCCGCGCGTGAAAATGTCGATGAGCGGGAAGTAGAACATCAGCGAGAGGAAGAACAGGCTCCCGAAGATGCAGAAGTAGATCAGGTTCGAGCTGCCGCGGACGTGCATGAAGATGGCCATGACCATGCCGGCCTTGGCCACGGCGATGCTGAGGGCGATCACGTTGTTGAGCGCGCCCATGTCCACGAAGGCGGCCCCCACCGTCATTGCGGTGAAGACCATCAGCATGGTGAAGACGGCGAAGTAGGCCCTCAGGGTGGCGGAAGGATCGTAAGCGTGGGACGACATCGTCTCGATTCTCCGGTCAGTGGCGGTCCATCAGTACCGGCCGACTGGTGTCGGCCGATGAGCACAGGCCGACTAGTGTCGGCCGATGAGATAAAGAAGCGGGAACAGGAAGATCCACACCAGGTCGACGAAGTGCCAGTACAGTCCCATGATCTCGACGGGCGTGTACCAGCGCGAAGTGTAGGAGCCCTTCAGCGCCTGGGCCGCGATGTACACCATGATGCCCATGCCGATCACCATGTGGGTGGCGTGCAGGCCGGTCATCGCGAAATAGAGCGAGTAGAAGATCCTCTGGGCCCCGGCGTCCGGCGCCTCGAAGAAGAAGTTGGCCGGGAACAGGCCGTGCTCCCACTTCACCGCGTATTCGTAGGCCTTCACGCCGAGGAAGACGGCGCCGAGGATCATCGTCATCGCGATCCAGAAGGCGATCATCTTGCCCTTGTTCATGCGCGCCGAGTGCACGGCCAGGGCCATGGTCAGCGAGCTGCCGATCAGCACCACCGTGTTGAAGCAGCCGAGCACGATGTCCAGGTGGTGGCTGGCGTGCACGAAGGCCTCGGCGAACTGGATGCGATAGATCAGGTAGGCCGTGAACAGCCCGCCGAAGAACATCACTTCGGTGACCAGGAACACCCACATCCCGAAGGTGGCGGTCTCGTACTGCTGCTCCTCGGTGGCGAAGTGAGGCTGCAGGCGGGAGACGATCTCAGACATGGGAGGCCTCCGGATCTACGTGGTGCAGGCCGAGGGCATGCGCCGCCTCGGGGTAGTCGTAGGGTTCGTAGTCCACGACCGGGGTCTCGTGGAAGTTGTGGGGATGCGGCGGCGAGTCGATGGTCCACTCCAGGCCGAGCACGCCCCAGGGGTTCTTGCCCGCTTCCTCGCCGTGCCGGAGCGACCACAAAAGGTAGAACAGCGGCATCACGTAGCCGATGGCGAGAATGACGGCGCCCATCGTCGAGCACACGTTGAGGATCTGGTACTCGTCCGGGTAGTAGTGGTAGCGGCGCGGCATGCCGGCGTAGCCCGCGATGAACTGGGGAAAGAAGGTGCCGTTGAAGCCGATGAAGATCAGCGCGGCCGCGATCTTGGCCGGCAGCTCCGGGTACTTGCGGCCCGTCATCTTCGGCCACCAGAAGTGGAGGCCGCCCATGTAGCCCATGATGGCGCCGCCCACCATGATGTAGTGGAAGTGCGCGACCACGAAGTAGGTGTCCTGGACGTGCATGTCGAGGCCGAGCAGGGCCAGGAACAGGCCCGTGAGGCCGCCGATCAGGAACAACCCCATGAAGCCGATGGCGTAGATCATCGGCGACTCGAACGACACCGAGCCCCGGTACATGGTGGCGGCCCAGTTGAAGGTCTTGACCGCCGAGGGAATGGCCACCGCGAAGGTGAGCACCGAGAAGACCACCGCGGCGTACATGGACTGGGCGGTCGTGAACAGGTGGTGGCCCCAGACGAGGAAGCCGATGATGGCGATCGCCAGCGAGGAAGCCGCGATGAAACCGTAGCCGAAGATCTTCTTGCGGGTGAAGGCCGGGATGATCTCGGAGATCACGCCCATGGCCGGCAGGATCATGATGTACACGGCCGGGTGGGAGTAGAACCAGAACAGATGCTGGAAGAGCACCGGGTCGCCGCCGATGGTCGGGTCGAAGATGCCGAAGCCCGAGCGGTCGAGGATCACCATGAAGATGGTGATGGCGATGACCGGGGTGCCGAGCACCATCACCAGGCTGGTGGCGTACTGGGCCCACACGAACAGGGGCAGCCGGAACCAGGTGAGCCCCGGGGCGCGCATCTTGTGGATGGTGACGATGAAGTTGAAGCCGGTCAGGATCGACGAGAAGCCGGTGATGAACAGGCCCGTCGCAGGCAGCACCACGTTGGTCGTCGCGAACGCGGTGCTGTACGGCGTGTACAGGGTCCAGCCGGTGTCGAGCCCGCCGGTCAGCGTAGCGACCAGCCCGAAGGTGGCGCCGATGATGTAGATGTACCAGCTGAGCAGGTTGATCTTGGGGAAGGCCAGGTCCTTGGCGCCCACCATGATCGGGATCAGGAAGTTCCCGAGCGTCGCCGGGATCGACGGGATCAGGAAGAAGAAGATCATGATGACGCCGTGGAGCGTGAACGCCTTGTTGTAGGTGTCCGAGTCCATCAGGTCGCCTTTCGGGGTGAGCAGTTCGGCGCGGATCGCGCCGGCCATCATGCCCCCGAGCAGGAACATCACCGTGATCGAAACCAGGTAGAGGAGCGCGATGCGCTTGTGGTCGATCGTGAGCAGCCAGCTCTTGATCGAATGATCGGCGTTCAGGTAGTTGACCTTGTGGTCGCTCGATTCCATGGCTTCCTCTCCCTCAGTGGGTCGCGGCCGCGCCGGGCGCCGAACCGAGAGACTTGATGTACGCGATCAGGGACATCACCTGGTCTTCGGTGAGCTGGCCCTGGAAGGTCGGCATGGCGGGCGGGTACCCCTTCACGACCTTGGCCATCGGATTCAGGATGGACTCGCGCAGGTAGGCGTCGTCGGCGATCACCTTCTCGCCGCTGGCCATCTCCACCTCGTGTCCCGCCACGTTGGTCAGGATGGGACCGATGCCGCCGGGCGTGGCCAGGTGGCAGGTCATGCAGGCCTTCTCCTGAAAGAGCTTGGCGCCGATCTCCACCGGCGTCGGGCCGGCGGCGGTCGCACCGCCCGCCGCGGGCGCGGCACCGGCTGCGGCCGCGGGAGCCGCGGCGGCCCCGACCGCGCCGGAGGCCACTTCGACCGGCGACGGGTTGCCGGTGACGAGCCAGGCCTGGTAGTCGGCCGGGTCCATCACGGTCACGTGGCCGATCATGCGCGAGTGCTCGGTGCCGCAGTACTCGGCGCAGAACAGGTGGAAGTCGCCGGTGGCCGTGGCCTCGAACCACATGGTGGTGTAGCGGCCCGGGATCACGTCGGCCTTCACGCGGAAGGCCGGCACGTAGAAGCTGTGGATCACGTCCTCGGAGGCCATGGTCAGCTTGATCGGCTGGCCGATCGGCACGTGGAGGTTGTTGATCTCGCGCCGGCCGTTCATGTGCTGGATCTTCCACATCCACTGCTTGCCGGTGACGAAAATCTCCATCGCGTTGGCCGGCGGGATCGACAGCTTGAAGTAGAGGCTGGTGCCCCAGGCGAACATGCCCATCACGATGACGAAGGGAACGGCGGACCAGAAGATTTCCAGGGGCGTGGAGCCGTGGATGTCGGCGCCCACCGTGTTCTCGGCGGTGCGCCGGTACTTGATGCCCAGGTAGATCATCGCCACGATCACGGCGAGCGCGATGACCCCGCAGACCGCGACCATGAAGAAGTAGATCATGTCCACTTCGGCGGCGTTGGTGGACGCCTGCGGCGGGAAGAGCAACAACTGCAACAGCATTCGGTCAGCTCCTGGAGGAAGGGCGGCGCGCCTCGCGCCACTGGCTGAGGCCAACGAAGCCTGCCAACGAAAGGGCCGTCAGGATCCCGCCGAGTCGGACGAGGGTGAGGGCCTGGGCGCTGTACTTGCCGGTCGTCGGATCGTAGCGGTAGCAGAACAGCATCAACTGATCGACGGCGCCGCCGATCTTGCCCGCGGTCGCCTCGACGAGGGCCAGGCGCAGGTCGCGGCTCGAATATTCGACGCCAAAGAAGTAGCGCGACAGCTTGCCCAGCGGCGTCACCACGTAGATCGACGCCGCGTGCGCGAACTCCCCGGACTCGGGAACGTAGCGGTACTGGAAGCCGACGGCATCGGCCACGGCGCGGATCGACTTCTCCGGGCCGGTGAGGAAGTGGAAGCCGCTGCCGTCGCCGCGGCGGGCGTAGCTCTCGAGGTAGGCCGCCTTCTTCTCGCGGGCCAGTTCGTGCGTCTCCTCGGGATCGATGCTGATCGCGATCACGTCGTACTCGGTGCCGGCGGTGAACGACATGGGTCGAAGGGCCTTCACCGTCCCGTTGAGCACCAGGGTGCAGAGCATCGGGCATTCGAAGTAGGCCAGGGCCAGCACCACCGGGCGCTTGCCGGGGCCGAAGTAGTCGCCGAGGCGCACTTCCTTGCCTTCGTCGTCGCGGAACACCGCATCCAGGGGCAGGCTCTCGCCCAGGTGCTGCTCGATGCCCACGCCGTCCAGGGGACCGGGCTTGGCGCTGGCCTGCTGGTCGAGCGACCCGAGCGGGGCCGGCGCGATCGGCGCAGCCGAAGCCGCGGTCGCGAAGGCGACCAGGGCGAGGGCCGCCCCGAGGCGGGTGGCGCGAGTGGTGCGAGAGCGACGCATCAGTGTCCGTGCGCCTCCGCAGCGGGAGCGTGTGCGGCGGGAGCGTGACCGCCGCCGTGGGCAGGCTTCGCACCGGCGGCGTCGATCCAGTCCGGGGCTCCCGAACCCTCGGAGGGTTGGGACGGAGCGACGCCGATCGGAGCCATCTGCCAGGGGACCTCGCCGTCGCGGGCCGGCAGGCCCTTGGCGAGCAGCAACTCCATCGCGCGCTCGATCGGCACCTGGACGATGCCGGCTTCGCGATCCACCCAGGCGAGGCTACGAAGGATCTTGTCCTCGGCGGCGCGGTGCACCACGAGGTCCTTCTTCGGATCGATCTGCAGGCGCGGCTCGGGCGGTTCCTTGGCGGCGTACTGCTCCGCCAGCGGGCTGGCCGGCGGCGACGAGGCCTTCATGTGGGCGCCCAGGAACTGGAAGGTCAGGTGGGCGGCGAAGGTGAAGAGCAGCGTGAACACCGCCAGCGCGAGCACCGACAGCGCCACCGGGCGCGTCGAGACGTCGGTCGTCTCGACGCGGATGTCGTCGTTCCTCGGCGAGTTCGGATCCCCGTGTGCGCTCATGCGTGTTCGAGCTCCGTGGCAACGATCGGGTCATGGACGGAAAGGATGGGCCGGGACGCCAGGTTGCCGATGTAGCGCCAGGACCAGATGCCGCCGATGCCGAGCAGTGTGGTCAGGTGCATCGGGTGGACGTAGAACCCTTCCGGCGAGAACGAGGGCGTGATCCACCAGTAGATGTCCACGTAGCGCATCACGCACACCAGGGTGGCGACCGCCGCGATCGACATCGGCTTCTTCTTGCGGTTGCGCGACAGCAGCAGCCCGAAGGGAAGTACGAAGTGGAGGAGGAAGAGCCCGATGGTGAGGAACTCCCAGCCGCCCGCGTTGCGGACCAGGTACCAGTCCACCTCCTCGGGCAGGTTGGCTCCCCACATGATG
This sequence comes from Binatia bacterium, assembly GCA_046260515.1. Classification (GTDB taxonomy): domain Bacteria; phylum Desulfobacterota; class Binatia; order UBA1149; family CAITLU01; genus DATNBU01. Next base: position 16,579 of record JBHEPB010000082.1, on the reverse strand, counting down.
ATGTACTGGGAGAGCTGGAAGTAGGTCCACACCATCACGAAGGCCAGCAGCAGCTTGCCGAGGTCGTGGAAACGGTCCGGCGACAGGACACTGGAGACCGGGCGGTGGTCGGCGATGCGGGCCGAGACCTGGATGGCCAGGGTCAGCGCCGTGAGGATCTGGCCGCCGGCGAACATGAGGCCGTAGATGTGCGAGAACCACATCGGCTCGATCGACATTGCCCAGTCGATGCCCGCCAGCGACATCGACAGCAACCACACGATGATGCCGGCGTGGCTGAGCACGCTGACGCGCCCGGCCCTTGCTTCGCTGTAGCCCTCCGCTTCTTCCTGGCGCGACCAGGACACCAGGCACATCGAAAGCGCCGACCAGATCGCGAAGTAGATCACCGCGCGCAGCGTGAACATCTGCGTGTTCAGGTAAGGCGCCTTCCACTGCAGCTGGGCACTCTGCGCGACCAGGTCCGGATCGGCCCAGGGGTACAGGTAGGGAATGCCGAGCACGATGGGCACGAAGAACAGGGCCATCATCGGCACGTTGGCGGCGCCGGCCTCGAGGGGACGGCGGATGGCCGCGCCCCAGCGTCCGCCGCTGATGTACTGCATCATCAGGATGGCGGTGCAGCCGAGCGACATCGCCAGCCAGTACAGGAAGGCGACGAGCCAGGCGCGGTAGAAGGCCTCGGGCCACACCAGGGCTCCCGCCAGGCTGGCCGCCAGCGCGAGACCGCCGATGCCGAGGGCCGGCGTCTGCACGCGGCGCAGGATGTTGGTCGCGGAAAGTTCGAACTCCGCGGGGGTGAACTTCGACTCAGCCACCGTGGGCCTCCTTGCCGTGGCCGCCGTGCGCTCCGCCGGACTCGGCCGGAGGTTCGGTCTCGCCCTTCTCGAGCCGGGTCCTTTCGGCCGACGTGAGGTCCGCGGCGCTCGTGTGACGGCTGAGCTGCAGGGCCTTGATATAGGCGGTGATGGCCCAGCGATCCTCGGCTTTCACCTGGAGCGCGTAGGAGGGCATCGAGACGAACCCGTTGGTGATGACCTGGACGAAATAGCCGGCCGACATGCCGCGCAGCCTTTCCTCGTGGAAAGACGGCGGGCGCTTGTAGCCGCGCTGCACGATCATCCCATCCCCGTCGCCCGTGCGGGCGTGGCAGGGCGAGCAGTAGATGTTGTAGCGCTCGCGGCCGCGCTCCAGGACGCCCGCCGTCACCGGGAAGGGGAACGTCTCGGCAAGGCCGCTCTCGTCGCGCCCGGTGTGGAGCAGGGCGTCCTCGCGAAGACCGCCGCGGGCGATGGTGCCCGCCGGCAGCGAGCGTGAGGCCCGCTTGTCCTTGAAGAACGGGCTCGCCTCGAGGGGCTCGTACTTGGGCGCGTCGTGCATGTCCTGGCGGCAGGCCGCCGCCGAGGTCGCGAGCAGCAAGGCCAGCGCTGCGCGGCCGAAGGCGCGCCGCCGGCGCCGCGAGCGCCCGCTGCTGGAAGCGAAAGACAGAGTCACGACGCGACCTCCGAAACCCCGAGGGAGCCGAGCCCGGCGAGGAAGCTCTTGGCGGTGCCGAGGTCGAACTTGGGGTCGGTCGACTCGATGCACACGAAGAAGCGGTCCGACGAGGCCCGCGCGAAGGCGGGGACGTTCCAGACCGGATGGTAAAGCTGGGGAAGCCCGTTGAGGACGAAGGGGCCGAACACCGCGGTCAGGGCCGCGAGCAGCACCGTCGTCTCGAAGACCGGCGGAATGAAGGCCGGCCAGCTGAACAGGGGTCGCCCGCCGATGTTGATCGGGTAGGCCTCCACGCTCACCCAGGTGGCCAGGGCCAGCCCGCCGACGAATCCGAGGATGCCGCCGACGAGCACCATGAGCGCCACCGGGTTGTTCGGCAGGCCCATGGCCTCCGAGGCGCCGTGGACCGGGATGGGGCTGTAGCCGTCGAACTTCGTGTAGCCGGCGGCCCGCACCTTGCGCAGGGCCTGGACGTACTGGTCCGCCGTCTCGAACTCGGCCATGACGCCGTGAAGGGTCTGGGTTGGCGCGTCCATGTTAGTGGTGTCCCCCTTCCTTCAGTTCGGCCTCGGGGACGAGGGTCCTCATCTCGAAGATCGAGATCATCGGCAGGAAACGGATGAACAGGAACAGCAGGGTCACGAACAGGCCCATCGTCCCGACGAACGTGAGGATGTCCCACACTGTCGGGTAGTACATGCCCCAGGCCGACGGCATGAAGTCGTGCTGGAGGCTCGTCACGACGATCACGAAGCGCTCGAGCCACATGCCCACGTTGACGAACATGGCCACCACGAACAGGGCGACGGGGCTGCTGCGCACGCTCTTCAGCCACAGCGGCTGGATGGCGGCGAAGTTGCAGAGGATGAGCGCCCAGTAGGCCCACCCGGAGGGGCCGTACATGCGGTTGTTCATCATGAAGGATTCGTAGGAGTTGGCGCTGAACCAGGCCATGAAGGCCTCGGTGGCGTAGCCGTAGTCCACGAACAGGCCGGTCGCGAGCATCACCTTGGCCATCAGGTCCAGGTGCCGGTCCGTGATGAAGTCCTTCATGTTGTAGGCAACGCGCAGGGGGATCGCGATGGTGAGCACCATGGCGAACCCGGCGTAGACGGCGCCGGCCACGAAGTAGGGAGGGAAGATCGTGGCATGCCAGCCCGGGATGATGGAGATGGCGAAGTCGAAGGACACGACGCTGTGCACCGACACCACCAGCGGCGTGGAGAGTCCCGCCAGCAGCAGGTAGGCCGTCTCGTAGCGGTCCCAGTGCAGGGCCGACCCGCGCCAGCCGAGCGACAGGATGCCGTAGACCTTCTGCTGGATCTTGCCTTTGGCCCGGTCGCGCAGGGACGCGAAGTCCGGCACCAGGCCGATGTACCAGAACAGGATCGAGACGGTGGCGTAGGTGGACACCGCGAACACGTCCCAGACCAGGGGGCTGCGGAAGTTGGGCCACAGCGCCATCGAGTTCGGGTAGGGGAAGAGCCAGAACGCCAGCCAGGGACGACCGGTGTGGATCACCGGGAACATGCCGGCGCACATCACGGCGAAGATCGTCATCGCCTCGGCAAAGCGGTTGATCGACGTGCGCCAGTCCTGGTTGAGCAGCAGCAGGATGGCCGAGATCAGCGTGCCGGCGTGGCCGATGCCGATCCACCAGACGAAGTTGATGATGGCGAAGGCCCAGCCGACGGGGTTGTTGACGCCCCAGATCCCGGTGCCGTTGGCGAACAGCACGGTGACCGCCATCATCAGGACGTTGAGCAGGATGAAGCCGATGCCGAAGCCCACCCACCATCCCTTGGGGTGCTTCTGCTCGGTGACGACGTCGCCGATCTGAGCGGTGACGCTCTCGAAGCCGTGCCCCGCAGCGAGCACGGGGGCCGACCACGGCACCTGGTTGGCCTGGACCTTGGTCTCTGACGACATCAGCTATGTCCCCCTTCCTGGCCGGCATGCCCGCCCGAACGCTGGGGGGCGAGGGCGACAATCTCGGGATTCGGGTTGGTCACGTCCTTCAGGTAGGTCGTGCGCGGCTTGGTGCCCAGCTCGGCCAGGATCGCGTAACCGCGCGGGCTGGCCTTGGCCTTGGCCACCTTGGAGGCCTCGTCGTTGATGTCGCCGAAGATGATGGCGTCCGACGGACAGGCCTGCTCGCAGGCGACCACGATCTCGCCGTCGCGCACGGCGCGCCCCTCGCGGCGGGCCTGGTTGCGCGTCACGTTGATGCGCTGCACGCAGTAGGTGCACTTTTCCATGACGCCGCGGCTGCGGACGGTCACGTCCGGGTTGCGCTGCATCTTGACGCTCTCGTTCTCCCAGTCGGTGTAGAGCAGGAAGTTGAAGCGGCGCACCTTGTAGGGGCAGTTGTTGGCGCAGTAGCGGGTGCCCACGCAGCGGTTGTAGACCATGTCGTTCAGGCCCTCGTTGCTGTGGTTGGTCGCGTTGACCGGGCAGACCACTTCGCAGGGGGCCTTCTCGCACTGCTGGCAGGCGACCGGCTGGTTATGAAGCGTGGGGTTGTCGAGGTCGCCCTCGAAGTAGCGGTCGATGCGGATCCAGTGCATCTCGCGGCCGCGGCTCACCTGGTCCTTGCCGACCACCGCGATGTTGTTCTCGGCCTGGCAGGCGATGGTGCAGGCGTTGCAGCCGATGCAGGCCGCCAGGTCGATGGCCATGCCCCAGGCGTAGCCCTCGTACTTCCAGTCCGGGTACATCGAGCCGCTCGGGTGATGGTGGTGGTGGCCCTCGGGATCCTTGCGGAAGGAGGCCAGGTCGGTGCTGCGGTAAAGGTCGCGCCCTTCCATGCTGTGGTGGGCCTGCGTGGTGACCAGCGTCGCGAAGGTTCCGGTCTTCTGCAGCGTGACGCCCGCGGCTGCCCATGGGCTCTTCGAACTGCGCACCAGGTTGGCGTCAAAGCCCACGGCCGTGCCGACGTGGCCGGCGCGGGCGCGGCCGTAGCCGAGTTGCACCGAGACCGTATTGGCCGCCATACCGGGCAGGATCCACACCGGTCCTTCGACCGAAGCGTCCCCGACGACGAGCTTGACGACGTCGCCGTTGCCGAGGCCCTGCTTGCCGGCCAGGGCCGGCGAGACGAGGACGGCGTTGTCCCAGACCAGGCGAGTCCAGGGGCGGGGTAGCTCCTGCAGCCAGCCGTTGTTGGCGAAGCGGCCGTCGTAGGAGCTGGCGTCGGCGCGGAAGGTGAGCTCCAGTGCGTCGCCCGCGGCGGAGACCGACGGCAACTGGGCGAGGTAGGTCATCAGGTCGGCGCGCGGGGTCAGCCCGAGGTCGCCGCGCTGGGTGCCGGGCACGAAACCGTCGTGCACGGCGCGGTTCCAGAACGTGTCGAAATCGACGCCGGCCGTCGTCTGCTTCCAGTGCTCGCGGACGCGGTCGTAGTCGGTCTTGCCCGTCTCGCCGGCAAAGAGGCCGGCCACTTCGAGGGCCGTGTGACCGGAGTACAGGGGCTCGACCAGCGGCTGCACGATGGTGACGGTGCCGTCCCAGGTGCGCACGTCGCCCCAGCTTTCCAGGTAGTGGGCGGCGGGGAGGTGCCAGAGGCAGAGGCGCGAGGTCTCGTCGTCGTGCGTGGAAAGGTGGGCCGTGAAGGCAACGCTCTGGAGCGCAGCGGCGAACCCGAGGTCGGCCGGCGCGCCGTAGACGGGGTTGCCGCCAAGGATCACCAGGCCTTCGACCTTGCCGCCCTTCATGTCGGCAACCAGGGCGGCCAGGCCGTCATCGGCCGTCGGCGGCACTTCCTGGCAGGACTCGGTGTAGAGGACGGTGCGGCCCGCGTTGCCGAGCGTGGAGTTGATGGCGTGGCAAAGGGCGTGGACGGTGGCGTCCTGGCTGGGACCGGCCAGGACGAGGCCAGTGCCGCGCCGGGAAGCGAGATCCTTGGCAGCCGCCTTGATCCAGGCCGCGGCGTTCGCGTCGAGGCCCTTGGGACGGGCCACGTCCATGCCGAGTTCGGCCGCCAGCAGGCGCACCGAGGCGGCCACCTGCGACGGCGAGAGCGGCAGGCGATGGTCGGCCTTGCCGCCGGTTACGCTGGGCGTGCTCTCGATGACGTAGAGGCGGTTCATCTTGACGGAGGCGTCGTCGATGCGGCGGCGTGCGGTGAAGTCCTTGGTGTGGCGGATCTGCCCGGCGCCGTCGAAGAGGAAGTCGCCTTCGAAGGAGACGATGACGTCGGCGGCGCGCAAGTCGTAACGGGCGTCCACGATGCGGCCGAAGGCCAGCTCCGAGCCCGCTCTCTCGTTCTCACGGCCGACCGGCTCCCACTGGTGCCAGCGCGCCTTGGGCAGCGCCGCGAGGACTTTCTTCATGGTCGCGGCGAAGGTGGGCGACGGGGACGGTTCGCTGAGGAAGCGCAGCCCCGCGCCTTCCTCGCCCTTCTGCTTCTCGATGAGAGCGGCTGCCTCGGTGGCGAAGTTCTCCCACGGCATGGCCTGGCCGGCGCGGGAGATGGCCTGGGAACGATCAGGATCGTAGAGGTCGAGCACGCTTCCCTGCGTGATCGCGGTGGTGCTGCCAAGGCTGGCGGGATGATCCGGGTTGCCTTCGATCTTGGTGGGCCGGCCCATGTGGCTCTCGACCAGCACCGGGAAGGCCGAGCCGCCGAGGGGGAAGGCCGAAGCGTAGTAGAGGGGCTGGCCCGGCAGGAGCTCTTCGGGCTGTTTCACGTAAGGAAGGATCTTCTCGACGGGCTGGCGCGTGCAGGCCGAAAGTCCCGACATCGCCAGCGAGGCGCCCATCAGCTTGAGGAACTGGCGGCGATCGAGGCTCGTGGTCAGCGAGTCCACGGCCGAGGGGAACTCGGCGTTCAGGAATCCGCGAAACTCCGGCGTGTCGGCCACCTCGTCGAGGCTGCGCCAGAACGTGCGTCCGCCCTGCTTCGAGAGCTTCTCGCGAATCTCGGAGAGGTCGTATTCGGGTGCTGTGGGGTCGAAACCCATCGTATTCCCTTTTGGCTGGCAGCCGGTCTCTTGCGTCCGGCCGGCGGCTCGCGCCGCATCGTCACCGGATTTCGAAAGGCCGGCCGGCCTCGTCGGTTCGTTCTATTCGCGCTCAGCGATGACAGGTCGAGCAATCGGTCCGCGGCTCGACGTGATACTCGGCGACCAGTTTGGCTCCCAGCTCGCGCTGGTTGTCGGCCACCCACGTCGTGTCGAACAGCTTGTCCTTCGGCCTCACCGCCTTCGCGGGATCGCGATGGCAGTCCAGGCACCAACCCATCGACAGATTCTCCACCTGGTATGTGAGGTTCATCTGCGTCACGTCGCCGTGGCAGCTCGCGCAGCCGACGCCCTTGGCAAGGTGCGCGGCGTGGTTGAAGTAGGCGAAGTCGGCCAGGTCGTGCACGCGCGTCCACTCGAGCGACTCGCCGGTGCGGTAGCTGGCGCGCACGGGCTCGAGGATGGGAGCGTCCTTCCAGATCTGGGCATGGCAGTTCATGCAGATCTGGGTGGCCGGGATGCCCGCGAAGGCCGTGTCTTCCACCTGCGTGTGGCAGTAACGGCAATCGATCCCGAGTTCGCCGTTGTGGTGCTTGTGGCTGAACTGCACCGGCTGCTCACGGGACTCGTAAGCCCGCGTCACGTAGGGAAGGGTGTTGAACTGGTAGAGCCCAAACAGGGCCCCGCCAGCCAGCAGGCCGACGCCTCGGAGGATCAGCGTCGTGTAGGTGTTGCTGCTCGGTTTGAAGAGCTGAGCCATGGGATCCGCTAAATCACCGACCGTTGGGGGCAACGCAATACGTTGCCTTAATCCGCCTGCGAAAGTCTTGAAGGTAAACTAATCTCAAGGGGCGCGAGCCGGAGTCCCGCCCCGGCTGTCCGCCCGTCGCTGCAATCCCGGACTGCAGCGACGGGCCTCCATATTGAGTTCATTGTTTGGGGTCGAACGATTCGCGCACATTTTGTGAGCCGGGGCACCGCCGGCCCCCTCACGGGCTCCCTCCACCCGATTGGGCGGGGCGTCGCGGCCGGTCCCGGGATCCATGGCCCCGCGTCCCGATACACCCCCATACGGGTGGGTCGGGGTCTCTATCCATATAGAAGCGACGTGAGGGCTGCCGCCGGAGGGCCCGGCCGTACCCCTGCCCGGTCAAATCGCCCGGAAGGAAAGGACCACGCCGGGATCACCCGCGGCTTCGCGCTCGCCGATGGCGACGCGGCCCGGATCCACCTTCCTCGCCTGCAACTGGTCGCGGACCTGTTCGGCGCGGGCAGCAGCCAGGGCATCGAGGCGGGCGGCCGGAATCTCCACCGCCGCGAGGTAGCGGTCGTAGAGTGCCTGATCCTCGGCGGACAAGGTCGGCACCTCCGCCTTCTTCGTCGCCGCCTTGTCGCGGGCCAGCAGGGCCTGGCCGATGCGGCGGCGAGCCAGGAAACCCGAATCCTCGAGATCGGGCAGGCCGTCGCCGGCCTTCAGCCTCTCGATGAGGATCTGCTCGGCGACGAGCGGCGCGTCGGCGTTGCCGGTGCGTCCGCGCAGCGAGAGCCCCATCGACGGTCTCTCTTGGAGAAGCTTGGCCAGACCGTCGATGCGCGCCGTCGCATCGGCGACGAGATCGGCGGCGCCGGGCAGGGCGCCCACGGGAGCGATGGCCAGTCCGCCCTCCCCCTCTCCACCGCCTCCGAAGGCCGCACCGAGCATCTTCAGCGGAGCCGTCACGGCCCCGAGCAGCGCCGCCTTCAGAGCGCTGGCAATCACGGTGCCCATCGAGACTTCGGCTGCGCCTTTCTCGTCGAACTTCACGGGGATCTTCAGCCGGATGTCGCCGCTCGGATCGCGCAGCAGCGCGAGGGCGAGATCGATGGGCATGCCGAAGTTGCGGCTGAAGGAATCCGGGTCGCGCAGCGACACGCCGAACTTGCGCAGCACCAGGTCGTTTTCGACCTCCATGCGCGCGCCGCGAAGTTTCAGCCTGGTGGTGACCGAAGCCTCGCCGGCGTCGAGCGACGCACCTCCGGCAGCCGCGTAGGGGCTGAAGACCGGCAGGTCGAGTTTCTGCAGCTTGATGGTGAAATCGCCGACGTTGCCGGGCTTCAGGCTGCCCTCCACGTCGAGGATGGACGCCTTGGGAACGATGGCGTGAAGCCGGATCTGGGAGGCAGAAGGATCCGGGATGTGCACGTCGCGCGCGGAGAAGGCCAACTCGTGAAGGAAGGACGTGACGGGCGGCGTCACCGTAGTGTCGAGGACTTCCATGTCGCCCGCGACCAGCTCCAGCAAAGAGATGGTGAGGTCGATGGGCGACGCGGCAGCCTCGCCGCCTTCCGCTGCCGGCTCCGCGGTTCTTCCTTCGGCCGCTTCTGCCTTCGTCGCCGGTTTCGCGACGACCTTTCCCTCGACCCTCACGTCACCCTTCGCTTGGCCCTTCGTTCCGGCGGCCGCGACGGCAGCGGGTTCGGCCGTCGCCTCCGGCGCCGGAATGCCGAGCAGGGCACGGAGGGACGCAGAGGGATGCGTGTAGCGGATGCGCGGTTCGGTGAGGCGCAGCAGCTCGAGGCTGGCAACGGTGGTGCGCGCCGGTTTGCCCTCCTGCGGCAGGGGCACCAGCACCTCCTTCATCTTCACTTCGAGTTGCTTCCAGCCGACGGCCACTTCTTTCTCGCCCGGATCCGTAATCGCCAGCGTGTCGATCGTCGCCTGTCCCGACATGTGGACGGCCGGCGCGCCGCGGGCACCCGCGATGTCGAGGTCGATGTTGAGATCGCCGGTCGAATCGGCAGAGCGCAGCCACTCGGCCAGGTCCGGCAGGGAGGCGAGCAGCAGCGGCGGAAAGGGCAGCCCATTCCACCGGATGCGGCCGGTGTAAGCCGGCGGCAGGATGCCGACGTCGCCGGCCAGGGCGAGGCTCCCGCCGCCGATCTCGAGATTCACTTCGACCGGGAAACGCTTGCCCTCGTCGGCGGTGATGTCGGAGGCTTTCAAGCGGAGGGCGACGTCGAGGGGTCCCTCGTCCGTCACCCACGTGAAGGTGGCGCGGGCGATGTCGATCTTCTCGATGCGATAGCCGGGCGGCGCGGCAGCCGGCGCCGGCGCGCCGCCGGGCGGCGGCGCGGGGGCGACCACGGGCGGCGCAGGAGGCAGAACCGGCGGTGCAGGAGGCGGCGGTGGCGTGGTCGCGGGCGCTGCCAGCACCAGATCCCTTTGCACGCGCAGGACGGGGCCCTCCACGCCCACACCGCCGAGGGAAATGTTGCCGCCGTGAACCGCGATGGCGTCGAGCTCGAACTTCTCCAGGGAAAAGGCGAGCAATTCCCCGGCGCCGCCTGCATCGACGATGGCCACGTTCGGCGAGGTGAACGAGAAGCGATCGACGGCGACCGGCCAAGGGTCGCTCGCTTCTTCCTCCTCCTGCAGTTCTTCGGAAGGCGGAGCCAGCGGCCTTGCGTGGCGAAGCGGATCGATGGCGCCGTCGCTCTCGCGCAGCAGGCGGATGGTGGGCGCATCGAGCACCAGCTCGGGAAGGTGCAGCGCGCCGTCGCGAAGATCCTTCCACGAAAGGTGGACGAAGACGCGATCGAAATGCAGGAGGGCCGCGGCCACATCGACGGGCGGCGGCTCGAGGGCCGCATCCATCGGGGCGACGTCGTCGGGGACGGCGCCCACGCTGAGGCCCTCGAGGACCACGACTCCCTCCAGGAGATCGAAGTCCGCGTTGTCGATGCGCACGGGAAGCCCGAGCCAGTAGCGGGAGCCGTAGGCAGCGCCGCGTTCGACCAGGGTCGGCAGGGCAACGCGCAGGCCGGCCACGAGGAGCACGAGCAGGGCCAGGATCACCCAGGGCCAGCGGCGACGGCGACGGCGCGGCGGTGGCTCCGACGGCGCCGCGTCTGCGACAGGCGAAGCCGTTTGAGCAACGGGAGAGGACGGTTCAGCGGCGGGCGGGGTCGGCGGAACAGCGGGCGAGGCCGGTCCGACAGGAAGCTCGGTATCCGCCGAATTCTCGCTCATCTCCGCACCCCTTCCGTTCTTTGCCCCGCGCCCCCGCGCGCGACAGCCCTTCCCTTACTACAACGGAAACGCGGCGACAGGTACCGCCAACGCGCTGTCAGCGGTTTGCCAAGCCGGCGATTCTGAGAGAAGCCGCGATTGTCGCCGGCCTCGCGCGCCTCACGATCGTGAGCGCCGCCGCCGACACGGGAGACCCGCCGATGGCCATCTATCCCCATGCCGAACAGTTCCAGGCCCTTCTCGCCGAGTGCGACGGCAAGCCCGTCGTGATGGTGAACCTGCTGCGCTTCAAGCCGCGAGCGGACGAACCCGACGCGGGGCTGAGCGGCGACGAGGCCTATCGCCGTTACGGCGAGGCCATGATCCGCTTCGTTCTCTCCAAGGGGGGACGCCTGCTCTGGTCAGGCAAGGTCACCTCCCAGGTGATCGGCACAGGCGGCGAAGACTTCCACACCGTGGCCATCGTGGAGTACCCCTCGCGCAAGGCCTTCGTGGAGATCGCGATGGACCCCCACGTGGCGAAGATCGGCAAGCACCGCGCGGCCGGCCTCGAAATGCAGTGGCTGCTGGCCACCACCACCGACGATCCAGGAGCGACGGGCTCTGGCCAATGACGGCGGGGTGGGGCTATGGTGGGAAAGGCGTCGGCCCCGTGCCCGCGCCGAAGGGGGAGTCCACATGAAGTTCGATCTTTCTCGGGAGGCCGCTGTGCGCGCGGCCATTTGTGTTGGCGCGGCAGTCGCCCTCGCCTTCCCGGCCTGCCCGGCCTTCGCGGCCGTTCTCGAAGTGCCCGCCACCTACGCGACCATCCAGGCCGCCGTCAACGCCGCCGGCCCCGGCGACACGGTGGAGGTCTCGAACGGCACCTACAACGAGATGGTCTCCTTCCCCGCCAGCGGCAGCGCCGGCAATCCCATCACGCTGGCCGCCAAGGCCGGCCACGCGCCGGTGATCGACGGCACCGGCCTGCCCACCACCGACCTCGACGGACTCGTCTTCATCGAAGACCGTTCCTACATCACCGTCTCCGGCATGGAGATCGCCAACCTGTCGGCCTCGAGCCCCAGCCATTTTCCGGCCGGCATCTGGATCCGCGGGACCGCCCACCACATCCAGCTCCTCGGCAACACCGTCCACCACATCGAGAACGCCGGCTGCTCCAACTGCGGGGCCCACGGCATCGCCGTCTACGGCACCAGCGCCTCCTCGTCCGTCCACGACATCCTGATCGACGGCAACGAGGTGCGCGACTGCGTGCTCGGCTGGAGCGAGTCGGTGGTGGTCAACGGCAACGTCGAGGACTTCGAGATCACGAACAACGAGGTGCACGACAACAACAACATCGGCATCGACGCCATCGGCTTCGAGGGCGAGTGCGCCGGCTGCAGCGACGCCCTCGACCGCGCCCGCGACGGCGTGATCCGCGGCAACCTCGTGTACAACATCGACTCGCTCGGCAACCCCTCCTACGGCGGGGAGCGCTCGGCCGACGGCATTTACGTGGACGGCGGCACCCGCATCGTCATCGAGGGCAACACGGTGCGCGACTGCAACATCGGCATCGAGCTGGCGAGCGAACACAACGGCAAGTCCACCAGCGAGGTCATCGTGCGCAACAACTTCGTGTCGCGCTCGCATTCGATCGGCATCGCCATCGGCGGCTACGACACCAATCGCGGCAGCACCGAGGACTGCTCCATCGTCCACAACACGCTGTTCGAGAACGACACCGACCACTCCGGCGGCGGCGAACTGATGATGCAGCACGACACCCGGGGCAACGTCATCGAGAACAACATTTTCCAGGCCAACTCCCAGAACCTTTTTGTCGCCAACGAGTTCACCCTCAACACCGGCAACGTGGTGGACCACAACCTGTACTACGCGGCGGCGGGAGCGGCCGCTTCCGAGTGGATCTGGAAGACGGATCCCTACACCGGCTTCGCCGCGTGGCAGGCGGGCAGCGGCAACGACGCCAACTCGGTCTTCGTCGATCCCCTGCTGGTGAGTCCCGCCGCCGGCGACCTTCATCTCGGCGCGTCCTCTCCTGCCATCGGCGCGGCCGTGGCCCTCGACCCCGCGGTGGCCGGCACCGAAGACATCGACGGCAATCCGCGCGTGTCGGGGGCGGCCGCCGACATCGGCGCCGACGAGCTGGCCTGCGGCAACGGTAACATCGACGGCGATGAGGACTGCGACGACGGCAACCTGGTGAGCGGCGACGGCTGCGACGCCAACTGCACCGTCTCCGCCTGCGGCAACGGCGTGGTGACGATGGGCGAGGCCTGCGACGACGGCAACCTCGCCGCCGGCGACTGCTGCGACGCCTCCTGCGCCTTCGAAGCGGCGGCCTCCGCCTGCAACGACGGCGAGGCCTGCACCTTCGGCGACGTCTGCGACGGGGCCGGCGCCTGCGCGGGCAGCGCGGCCGTCGAGCCCTCCTGCCTGCTACCGGATCCGGCCACCGGCGGCTCGCGCCTCCAGCTCGGCGACAAGAACTCCCGCGCCGACAAGCTCGGCTGGAGCTGGGGCAAAGGCGGCGCCATCTCGCTGATGTCCCTGGGCGACCCCGTGGGCGGCGACGACTACCGCCTCTGCGTGTTCGCCGACGACGGCCTGGAAGCGCGCGTACTGGTCGATGCCCTTGCGCCAGGCGGAGCCGCGCGCTGGTCGGGCACCACCAAGGTGGTCAAGTACTCCGACGCGACGCTGTCGCCCGACGGGCTGAAGCAGCTCAAGTTCAACGTGGGCGATGCCGGTCGCGCCCGCATCAAGGTGAAGGGCAAGGGCCTCGGGCTCGGCCTGGACGGCCTCGGTTTTGACGGAATCGGCGCCGTCTCCGCCCAGTTGCGCAACGAAACCACCGGCGCCTGCTTCGCCGCCGCCTACCCCGCGCCCTTCCGCCGCGACGACCCCACCCGCTTCGACGACAAGACCGACTGAAAAACCCGGAAAACCCGGGACAGGTACAGGTTGCGCTGCGCGCAACCTGTACCTGTCCCGGGTTTTCGATAGAACGCCGGGGGTGAGCACACATCCTCTGGCCGGCAAGCCGGCTCCCCGCAGCATCCTCGTTGACGTTCCGCGCCTGGTCGCGGCCTACTACACCGAGAGGCCCGATTCTTCCGAGGCTTCCCAGCGCGTTGCCTTCGGCACGTCGGGGCACCGCGGGTCGTCTCTGCGCGGCTCTTTCAACGAGGCCCACGTGCTGGCCATCGCCCAGGCCGTGGCCGAAGTGCGCGCGGCCGAAGGAACCAGCGGCCCCTGCTACGTGGGCATCGACACCCACGCCCTGTCGGAACCGGCCTTTCGCAGCACCCTCGAGGTCTTCGCAGCTGCCGGCGTGGAGACGGTGGTGCAGCAGGGCTTCGGCGCGACGCCGACGCCCGTCATCTCCCACGCCATCCTTGCCCACAACCGCGGCCGCGACTCGCGGCTTGCCGACGGGGTCGTCATCACGCCGTCGCACAACCCGCCCGAGGACGGCGGCTTCAAGTACAATCCGCCGAGCGGCGGGCCGGCCGACACCGACCTCACGCGCCGCATCGAGGATCGCGCCAACCAGCTCCTGCGCGAGGAACTGCACGGCGTAGCCCGCCTGCCTTTCGCCCGCGCCTTGGCCGCGCCGTCCACCCACCTTTACGACTACATCGCGCCCTACGTGGCCGACCTCGCCACGGCCGTTGATCTGGACGTTGTCGCTGCCGCGGGCCTGAAGATCGGCGTCGATCCCATGGGCGGCTCCAACATCGACTACTGGGATCCCATCGCCGCGCGCTACGGCCTCGACCTCACCGTGGTCAACCGCGTCGTCGATCCAACGTTCGGCTTCATGACCGTCGACAAGGACGGCAAGATCCGCATGGACTGTTCCTCGCCCGCCGCGATGGCCAGCCTGGTGGCCCTGAAAGACCGCTTCGGCCTGGCCTTCGGCAACGACACCGACTCGGACCGCCACGGCATCGTGACGCCGAGCGGCGGCCTGATGAACCCGAACCACTACCTTGCCGTCGCCATCTCCTGGCTCTTCGCCAACCGGCCGGGCTGGAAGCCGACGACTTCGATCGGCAAGACGCTGGTGTCCAGCTCGATGATCGACCGGGTCGCCGCCGGCCTCGGGCGCCGCCTGGTGGAAGTGCCGGTGGGCTTCAAGTGGTTCGTGCCGGGGCTGCTCGACGGCTCCTGCGGCTTCGGCGGAGAGGAGAGCGCGGGAGCATCCTTCCTGCGCCGCGACGGCAGCGTGTGGACCACCGACAAGGACGGCATCCTGCTCGACCTGCTCGCCGCCGAGATCACCGCCGCCACCGGCCGCGATCCTTCGGAGCACTACCGCGACCTCGAGGCCCGCTACGGCTCGCCGGTCTACGAGCGCATCGACGCGCCCGTCTCCCCCGAGGGCAAGAAGAAGCTGGCCGCCCTGGCGCCGGAGTCGGTGTCCGCCACCGAACTGGCCGGCGAGAAGATCGAAGCGAAGCTGACGCGGGCCCCCGGCAACGACGCGCCCATCGGCGGCCTCAAGGTGACCACGAAGAACGGCTGGTTCGCCGCGCGGCCCTCGGGCACGGAAGACGTCTACAAGATCTACGCGGAAAGTTTTCTCGGGCGCGAGCACCTGGCGAGGATCCAGGACGAAGCGCGGGCGATTGTGGGGGCGGCGCTGGGGTAGACTGTCTCGATCGCGGCAAGACGGTACTCCGCGATCACGGGAAACAGGAAGCTGCTCGCCTTGCGGCTCGGAGTGGGCGCACGGCGTGGCCGATGCCGGCAGGCAGAACCGGGGCCACCTGTCCTTATTAGAGGGACAAATGTCGCGTGGATTGTCCTTTTATGAATGACAGATCCAGGCGTGCCTGGAGAGCGAAGACGACGCGACCTGGGAGCGCGAATTGCGGGCGCTGACGGCGACCGCGGCGGCGCACCCCGATGCGCGGACGATTACGGGGCGGCGCTGGGGTGAGACGACGCGGGCGCGGAAGCTCGATGCTCGAGCCTGACACTCCCGGGGCCGGGAACTCGGTCTCCGAGACCAGGCGCGGGAACCAAACGACGGAGTCACGAACGCTCCCAGCGGCGCAGGCATTCCTCCGTTCCGGCGCCGTCGCGGCAGTCTCGCCGATTCTACTCGTACCACTTTGAGTCGGCCGCCTCGAACCCTAGCTCCCGCGCCTTTCGGTACCATTCCTTGCTCGCAACCATGTCGATGGGGATTTCGTGGGAGCCAGTCAAATAAATAGTTCCGAGGTTGTGTGCGGCTGCGCCATCACCTTGCTCGACAGCTAGCTTGAGCCACCGAACGCCCTCCGGAAGATCGCGCGGGACACCGAGACCAAGTTGGTAGAGTGTCCCTAGGTTGCTCTGCGCAGTCGCATGCCCGGCTTCCGCCAGAGGGTGTAGTAGTTTCACCGCTTCCGCGTAGTCTTGGCGATTGATTGCGCTGAGCGCGGTTTCAAGTTCCGTATTCATAGCTGCGCCTCAGAGGTAGTTCGGAGGGCCTCGTCACTTGCCGCCGAATCGCACTTCAGAGCCCGGCAGACCAGTCGTGTCGACGAGGCACGTCACGGGATCTATCGGCGGACACGGTTTCTCTTTCCATTGGGGGAAAGTGAAAATTTGCCCCGGCTTGCTATATACACAGGTTTTCGTGGGGCCACCGTAGTAGACTTCTCGTTCGAAACGACATCTTGGCTTCTCCTCGTCGCCGGACATGCAGGCAGCAGCGGCCGCGGCGGCGGCCGTTCCACCGATCGCGTACGGGAGTGCGGAGGCAAGCGCATCGATCAGGACGGGAAGCGCCCAGGGGAGACCAACGACGAGAGTCTGTCCTGATGGGTCCGTCCAGTTTACCGGGTTGTTCCCCGCATACCGATAAAGATTCGCATCCCCACCCGAGAACCCAATCGGATCTTCGCTGAGAAACCTCCCGCTCGCCGGGTCGTAGTACCGCGCCCGGTAGTAGTACAGCCCGCTCTCCTCGTCCCACTCCCTCCCCGTGAAGGCATACGGCTGGTCCACCGCCTCGGCGACGGCCGTGCGCCGCCCGTACGCATCGTACTCGTACTCGGCCGCGACCATGCCGTCCTCGTCCGTCAGCATCACCACCGACCCCAGGTGG
>JBHEPB010000045.1:0-14227 GCA_046260515.1 Binatia bacterium | reverse complement strand
CCGCGACGGTGGGCGGCAAGACGGTGTCGCGCGTCGTCTCGGCCTTCGGCGCGGGGGCCCTGGTGACGACGCCGCGCCATCAGGTGGACATCGTGGTCACCGAGTACGGTGCCGCCGAGCTGGCCGGGCTCACGGTGAGGCAGCGGGGCGAGGCCCTGGCGGCGATTGCGCATCCGGACTTCCGCGACGAGTTGCTGGAGACGGCCAAGGGGCGGTAGTGGGAACGGCGCGAGCCGGTGTCAGCGGGCGGGACGACAAGAACGTGCGTCCGGCGCGACATTGACTCACTGCGCCGGCGTGGGCATCTTCCCCCACGATCTCGAGGCGCGCAGCGGCCACGAAGAAGGAGCCCGATGATGAAGAAGCTCAGAGTAGCCACGCTGGCCCTTGCCGTCTTCGGCATCGCGGTCACCACCGCCGCCGCCAAGCCCAAGGCCGCCAAGCCCGCCGGGAGCTCCGAGATTCCGGAAGTCACCGTCACCGGCTGCGTCGCCAAGGGCACCGGAAGCTTCTGCTCGATCCTGAAAGGGCCGGACGGCACCACCTACAGTTTCGCCGGCCAGCCCGTCGTCGAGGGAAAGTGCTACACGGTCACCGGCAAGCAGACGATGGGATCCTGCCGCCAGGGCACCCAGCTTGGGGTCACCAGCCTCGTCGCTTCGCCGACGGACTGCTGCGCGAAGCCGGCGGTTGCTGCGCCTGCCGACGATTCACAGCCCTGACGTTTCTCGATCGCGCCGTTTCCACACATCCTGCCATGCCGTGAACTCCGAAGGCCTCAGCTGGTAGCGGGCGAAGTTGCCCTCGTGGAGACCGAGGAGTTCGTCCTCGGCCATTTCCCGGAAGCGGTCGCATTCCGCGGTGTCGACCTTTCCGACTGTCCAAAGGGCGAGGTGGCGAATGGCGGCCTGCCGATTCAACGGGCCCAGGACGATCTCGCGGACGACGCGGCGAAGGTTCTCCCGGTGCCGCATCCGGAAGGGGTCGGGCTCGCCGACGGACTGTCGAACGGCGGTGTAGCGTGCGGCCGACCGTTCGTAGGCCCAGACGAAAACATCCTTGAGCAGATCGACGCGCCGGAGTTCGTAAACACCGAGGATCGCCTCCGTGTAGATGGAACGAGGAACGTCGGTGAACGACAGCGGGACGAGATTGGCCTTGAGCAGGGGGATGTTGGCCGCGAGTCGCGAGACCCGTTGGTTCACGTCGTCGAAGGGCTGCAGGTAGGGCATCTGGACCATGAAGAAGAAAGCTTGTTCGAACGGATCGCGGATGGCCTCGGTCGTCGCCAGGAGCTGGTCGAAGCACTCCTCAATCTGTTGCGGAACTTCGAGGGGATGGAACACCGATTGTTCGATGCCGACACCGATGCGGCGGAGCCTTCCCGTGGCGGTGGGATCGGCCAGAAGGTTGTTCGCGAGCAGGGCGTGCAGGTTCAGGATCGTGTACCGATGGAAGCCGACGTCTTCCGCCGAGTTCACCAGGAACTCGAGGGCCTCCTTGTGGTTGAGGATCATCTGCTTACAAGCCTATGCGCATCCATTTCGTGTATGCGCAGGTATAGACTGCGCATAGATTGCGACGCCGCGCCGGCTCAGCGAATGGCTCTTCAAACGTCGCGATTGGCCATCCTCCCCCTGGCTGTCGCCAGGTCAGGTACCGTCCGCGTCAGGGTTTCCCGAACGAAAACAGGTAAACCCCCGCCCCCGGCGTCTCATGCGCATCGATGCGACGCCCTTGCGCTTCCAGCCCGCGCAGCAGGTAGTCCTTCTCGTCCACCGGGCACGCCGGGCAGGCGTGGGCGAAGACCAGCCAGCCCCGCTTGCGCGCGCGAAGAGGTGCCAGCTCCCGCAGGTAAGCGGGCGGCTCGCTCCGGTGCGCGCGTCCGAGGAAAAGGCCGTCCTCATCGAAGCGGTACTGCCTGGAATAGAAACGGAACGCCGGCTTGGCGCCGTAGTACACGTAAACGCCGTCGCCGGGCTGGCGATGGGCGAGCAGGTATTCGAGGGCAGGCCTCAGGTGTTCGCTGAGGCGCGGACGGCGCGCCGATTCCCAGGCTGCGCTGGCCGGCTGCGCGAGAAGGGCGAGCACGAGGATCCACCACACCGTCGTTCCCAGGACGGGACGCACACGCGCCGCGGAACGCGAGGCCAGGTCCACTCCTTCTGCGGCCAGCACGAAGACCACGGGCGCGGCGAACAGAAGCAGGCGCTGGGCGAAGGGATAGACGCCGGCGGCCGAGGCCGCGAGTGCGATCAGCACGGGCATCACCACCACGACGGCCAGTGAGGTTCGACGCCAGAGCAGCGACACAACTCCCGCCGCGGCCAGGCTCCCCGAGAGCAGCACCGGAAGGGTACCGGCGGCTTGCACCAGGAACCCATTCAGCGCCCAGCCCAGCCATTGCAGCGCCCCGGGCTCTCTCCAGGGAAAGAAGTACGGCTTCCAGTAGGCGGCCAGCGTTGCGTTGGCCGCGAGGTGCTGGAGAGACACGAAGTAGAGAAGGGCGGCCGATGCGCTCCAGGCCGCGGCGACGCCGAGCGCTGCGGCCAGCTTCGATCGATCGAGGGGACGCAGCGCATCGGCCGCCACCACCAGACCGATGCCCGGCAGCACGAAAGCTGCGGGATGTGACATCCAGGGAGCGAGGGCGCCGACGACGGCCAGCGTCATGACGTGGGAGCGCCGCACGCCCGTGGGTCGCGTTCCGAGCCACGGTTGGGCCGCCCACCACAGCACGAGTGTCCACGCCACGTCGGTGGTGTACTGCTTGGCCTCCACGGCGTAGTCCACCAGCGGCGGCGAGATCGCCATCAAGGCCAGCGCGGCGAGGCCGGCGGCTCCGAGCCAGGCAAGTGCGAGCCGCGCGAACAGCATCAGCGACGCGCAGGCTGCCGCCAGCGGCAGGAGGCGCAGCAC
Organism: Binatia bacterium; assembly: GCA_046260515.1. GTDB lineage: Bacteria > Desulfobacterota > Binatia > UBA1149 > CAITLU01 > DATNBU01. The sequence continues at coordinate 11,308 of JBHEPB010000045.1, read as the reverse complement.
GGTGTCGGTCGCTCCGGCCACGGTGACCAGCAGTTTCTGCAGCAGCAGGAAGCCGAGGGGCGCGCCCTGGTTGTACTCGAGAGGAGACATCAGGCCGGTCGCCGTGCGTTCGACGATGTTCACGGCCAGCATCGCCTCGTCCATCCACAGGGACGGGAACTCGAGGAACTGCCTCAGGCGAAGAAGGACGCCGATCACAACCAGGGCCAGGGCCAGCTTCCCGGCGGGCGACGGTATCCAGCGATGCTGCATGGGAAGATCGCGCGGACTGTAGGGTTGCCCCTTGGCTGCGGCAAGCCACCGCGGCGGAGCGTGGCGCGCCGGCTTCGGACATTGCGTCGACGAGGGTCGCGTCGCACGATGGCCCATGGCCAATCTGCCCGCGGCGACGCGACGGGGAACAGCCGCCGTGGGAACGAAACTGGCCTTCGTGGCGGGCCTGTCCATCGCGCTGTGGGGTTTCTACTTCGAGGTGTCCCGCTATCCCCCCTACGTCGACTACGACACGGCGACGATCGGGATCTTCACCAACAACCTTACCTGGCAGGGCCAGTACGACCACGGCTTTCGCGACTCCCTGGACTTCCAGGAGCGCTACCGCGGCTTCTGGGCGGCGCATTTCCTGCCGGTCGGCGTCGTGCTGTCGGTGCTGCAATCGGCCCTCGGCGTGGAACCCGAGTCGGTGGGCGACCTGCTCCAGGCCGTCACGCTGGTCCTCGGCCTGGCCGGCTGCCTTTGCGCCGCGGCGGTGGTCCGGCGCCGCCAGGGCACCACCTGGTGGGACGGGGCTTTCGTCGTTGGGCTGGCGGCTTCGTTCCCTCCGCTGCTGCTCTACCTGCGCAGCGACCTCATCCACGTGCTCTCCTTCGCGCTGTTCTGGGCCTGCCTGCTCTTTCTTCTCCGCTTTCTTCACTCGCGCAGTCTCTTCGACGGCGGCGTGCTTGCCCTGCTCTTCGCGCTGTTCGTTCTCCAGCCGGCGCCTTCGCTGCCTGGGTTGGTGCTGGCTGGTTTCGTGCTGGCTGGGCTTCAGGTGAGAAGGGAAGGGCTGCGTACGGTCTTCCACCGCAACGCGGTGCTGTCGTTGCTGCTGCTCGTGGCGGCCACCCAGGCGATTCCGGCGGCGGCGGCCTGGTCTTGCGGAGCCGACGCCGGTGACGTGAAACGGCGCGCCACGCGCTTTGTCGAGTTGCGCTCGGGCCACGCCTTTGCGCCGACCTACCGCGACCCGGCTTTGCTCGGCGACAAGCTCACCAAGCTCGTTCACCAGCATTTCGTGTTCGGACGCGACGACCTCGGCGACCCGACTCGCGAGGACGAGATCTGGACCCTGCCGCACCCCCACGTCGTGTGGATCCTGCTGCTACCGCTGGTTCTGGCTGGGCTGCTGCGCGGCTTTCGCGACGGTGACGAGGCCTCGGTGGCGATCCTCGCAGCGCTGGCCGGCGTGGTCGCGGTGATGCTGTCGGTGAGTTTCCCCGAGGGACGCTACCTGCTGCCGGTCGTCCCCTGCTACGCCTACGGCGCATGGCTGGGCCTGCGCTCCATCCTCGCCCCGGAGGCGGCCGGCACGAGCAATCGCGGCGTTTGCGGGCCGGCGGCGGCGCACACGCTCGTGCAGGCTGCGATCCTTGCGGCCATGGGCATCGGGTCTTTCGCTGCGATCCGCGGCGACTATTCGGAGTCGATGCTGGCTGCGGGGCGCGGGCAGGCCGGACTTCGCGAAGCGGTGTCCCTGATCCGGCGGCAGTACGGCAAGGGCTACGGACTCGACCAGCCATTGCTGCTGGGCCACCAGCGGCTGTCGTACAAGGAAGGGCTCTATCTGTCGATGCTGACGAACTTCCAGTACCGGCGCCTGGACCCGAACGACTTCGTCCAGCTCGCTGCGCAGGAGCCGGCGATGTTTGCCGTTGCGGAGGTTGAAGATCGCGAGGCCAACCTCATCTGGCGGGGACGCGGGTTTCGCGTGATCGGCGAAGTCGACGATGCGCCGTCGTCGCGGCGCTTCGTGGTGTTCGCCAGTCGCTGACGCGTGTCGCGAGGCCCCGAACGTTGGGACACCAATCCCTGGAACGACTGAAGACGCGGAGGCTGTCATGGGCTCCAAAGCCGGACGAGGCGGGCCCGACGGATCGCCGCGTCGCGGGTAGCCAGCGGAAGGGCATGGGCGCGCGCCGTGGCAACGATGATGCGATCGGCCGGATCGCCATGGAAGGAGCCGGGCAATCCATCGACGGCGATCACGACGTCTCGATCCAGCGGCAGCGTGCGGATCACGGCTTCCTCGGTCGCCCGGGAAATCCACTCCGCAAAGGGAAGCGGTAGTTCGAGCCGGCCCTTGGCATGGAGGATCTGCACCTCCCACATGCTGATCGCCGCGATGCAGAGGTCACGGCGTTCGGCGGCCTGGTCGAGCGCCGCGCGTTCCGCCGCCGTCAGCGGCGAAGCGGCGGTGAGCCACCACAGCCAGATGTGGGTGTCGAGCAGAACGCTCACCGCGCAGCCGCGAAGTCCTCATCCTTCAGGGCGGACTCGCCCGGTTCGGCCAGTAGCCGTCCGCCCAACTCTCGTAGTTGCTCCCAGGGCTTGCGGGAATCTCCGACGCCGACGCCAGAGGAAGGAGCGAGCCTGGCCACAACCTTTCCGCGTCGCGTGATCGTGACCGGCTGTCCGGTCCTCTCCACGCGGCGGATCACCTCGAGACAGCGGTGTTTGAAGTCGGTGACCGAAATGTCCATTTTGGTAATCTACATGGCCATTTAGCGGGAGGCAAGCGGTGGCCACGGGCGCCGGGGCACCGCGGTGGGGGACGCCCTACTGGACGGTGAAGGCCTGCGGGAACGCGTGCACGGCGACGCGACGGCTGCTGGGGGACGCTACCTTGCGCGGTTCTGAACGGCGGCGGCCAGACCGGTGAGAGCGCGGGTCACCTCGGCGGCCAGGTCGGCGTCGAGCAATCGCCCTTCGCCGTCGAAGTGGCGCCGGGCAACGACGAGGGAGGCTTCGAAGACCAGGTCGAAGCCCATCACGCGCAGCGTGGGCGTCAGCGCTGCCCAGGCCTGCGTTGCGCCGCCGGGCCCTGCCATGAGCAGGACGGTGGGCTTGCCGGTGACCTCGCTGCTGGAGACCACCCAGTCCAGCGCGTTCTTGAAAGCGCCGGGCACGCCGTGGGCGTACTCGGGACAGGAGATCAGCAGGCCGTCGGCGCGGGCCAACTGCGCGCGAAAATCGGCGACGGCGGGCGGAGGGATAGAGCCTTCCTCGTCGAGGTCGGGCTGGAAGTGGGGAAGCTCGCCGATCTGGCGGTCGTAGAAGGAAAACGACATCGTCGCGGGCGCCAGCGCCGCGGCGGCCCTCAGCAGGGCGCTGTTGGTGGACGTGGCCTTGAGGCTCCCGGAGATCGCGAGGATGTCCATGGGCCGCTCAGGCCAGGTTGTGGAAGACCTTCTGCACGTCGTCGTCCTGCTCGAGGGAGTCGATGAGTTTCAGCACGTCCGGAGCCTGCGCCTCGGGCAGTTCCACGCCGGTCAGCGGGATGTATTCGGACTCGGCCGAGATGGGCTTGATACCGCGGTCCTCGAGGGCTTTCTGCAGCTTGCCGAAATCGGCGAAGGCGCAGCGGATGAGGACCTGGGCCTCGCCTTTCTCGCCGGTGGTCTCGCCGAGTTCCTCGAGGCCGTCGTCGATCAGTTCGAGTTCCAGGCTGTCCTGGTCGAGCCCGGCGGGGTCGAGGCGGAAGACGCCCATGCGCTTGAAGAGGAAGCTCACACTGCCCGTGGCGCCGAGGTTGCCGCCGCCCTTGTTGAGGATGCTGCGCACGTTGGCGACGGTGCGGGTGACGTTGTCGGTGGCGGCTTCGATCAGGATGGCGATGCCGTGGGGGCCGTAGCCCTCGTAGACGATCTCCTGATAGTCGGCGACGTCGCGGCTGCAGGCGCGCTTGATCGCGGCCTCGACCTTCTCCTTGGGCATGTTGACGGAGCGGGCGTTCTGCACCACGCGCCGGAGCTGGGGATTGCCGGCCGGATCGCCGCCGCCGGCCTTGACGGCGATGACGATCTCCTTGCCGATGCGCGTGAACGCCTTCGCCATGCGGTCCCAGCGCGCGAACATCGTGTGCTTCCGGGTTTCAAAAATTCTGCCCATGGTCGTTCTTGCCGATCCTTTCCTCTGATCCTGGTCGTAGCGGAGGCCTGCGGGTGCGTCCGGCCGCAGGGGCCGTCGCCTGTCCTCGGGCGGCCGGAACCCTATCGCAGCAGGCGTGATTTCCAACAAGCCGGCTCCTGCCTGCCGGCAGCCGGAGAATTTCGCGAGCCTGCGAACGGGATCACCGCAGGATTCCCGGGAGTACGCTGCAGCAGCGGGGATACCTGCGTGACGGGCGGCAACTGCAACGGCGCGGCCGACAACTGCAACGGCGGTGCTTGCGAGGGCACGGGCACGGCGGCCTGCGACGACGGCAACTCCTGCACCAGCGATTCCTGCAACGAGGCCGCCGACAGCTGTGCGGGGGCTACTCTCCCCGACGGCACGCCCTGCAGCGACGGCGACGCCTGTACCCTGGACGACCTGTGCACGGTGGGTGTCTGCGTGGGCGACGAGACCCTCGTCGAGAGCGACCTTCGCATCGCACCGGACTCCATCATCGGCGACGACATCGTCTCGGCCGGTTCGGGGGCCGAGGCCTTCCCGGGCTCGGGTTTCCTGCCCTACCTCGATCCGCCGACGTCCACGCTGGCGCCGGGGTCCCTGGTCGAAAAGGCCGACGCGACGGGCTTCTACGACCTCACCGGCACGCATCCTCTGGCGGCCTCCTGCCCGAAAACACCCTGCTTTACGTGCGCGGCGGAGGCTGCCGCATCTCCGATCTCGTGCTGGGCTCAGGCACCGTGCTGTGTTCGCCGGGGCGAGTGAAGACTGGCCTCAGCGTGGCCTGGGTCGGGGCAATCTTCGCCGACGGCAGGACGTTGAAGGTGGGCGACAAGGCCTTCTTTCTCCACACGCCCTTCCAGGGGTTCTGAGCACGAAGGTAGCGAAGGCGCCGCCGCGTTCTTGGCTTTCGATCCCTTCGCAGGTACGCAGCGCCATGGTCGAGAAGGGCGCCCCGGCGCGAGAGATCATCCTCATCAACGTTTCGGGCGAGGACCGCCCCGGCGTGACGCGGTCGCTCACCACCATCCTGGCCGAGTACGGCGCCGTCATCCTCGACATCGGCCAGGCCGTGATCCACGACCTGCTCACCCTCGGCCTTCTCGTCGAGGTTCCGGCCGGTGCGCCGTCGGGGCCCATCCTGAAAGACCTGCTCTTCCGGGCCCACGAGCTGGAGATGAGGATCCGCTTCACGCCGGTGCCCGAGGCCGACTACGAACACTGGGTGGGCCAGCAGGGCAAGGCCCGCCACACGATCACCGTGCTCGGCCGGCGCCTGACGGCGGCCCACCTGGCGGCCGTGTCCACCGTGCTCGCCGATCAGGGTCTCAACATCGACATGATCCACCGCCTGTCGGGGCGTATCCCGCTGCAGGGCGGCGAACGCACGCCCTATGCCTGTGTGGAGCTGTCGGTGCGCGGAACGCCGCGCGACGCGGCGGCGATGCGCGCGGCGTTTCTCGACGTGACCCACGAGCACGACGTGGACGTGGCCTTCCAGGCCGACGACATCTACCGTCGCAACCGCCGCCTGGTGGCCTTCGACATGGATTCGACGCTGATCCAGGCCGAGGTCATCGACGAACTGGCGAGGGCGGCGGGGGTGGGCGAGCAGGTGGCGGCCATCACCGAGAGGGCGATGCGCGGAGAGCTCGATTTCAAGGAGAGCCTGCGCCAGCGGCTGAGCCACATCGCGGGGCTGGACGCCTCCGTGCTGGCCGAGGTCGCCGGGCGCCTGCCGCTGACCGAAGGCGCCGAGAGGCTGATCCACAACCTGCGCAAGATCGGCTTCAAGATCGCCATCCTGAGCGGCGGCTTCACCTACTTCGGCGAGCACCTGGCTCGCCGCCTCGGCATCGACTACGTGTTTGCCAACGAGCTGGAGATCGTGGACGGCAAGCTCACCGGTCGCGTGGTCGGCGAGATCGTTGACGGCGCGCGCAAGGCCGAACTGCTGCGTTCGATCGCCGCCAAGGAGAACATCTCGCTGCAACAGGTGATTGCGGTGGGCGACGGGGCCAACGACCTGCCGATGCTCTCCATCGCCGGCCTCGGCGTGGCCTTCCGCGCCAAGCCCATCGTCAAGCAGTCGGCCCGCCAGGCCCTGTCGGCGGCCGGCCTCGACGGCATCCTGTATCTGATCGGCGTCCGCGACCGCGAGACGGAAGCCGCGTAGCAGGCTGTTGAAAAGGCTCATCTGCGTCGTTGGACCCGAAAGCCGAGAGCTGCGACGTACAGGAAGTACGCCTCCGCTCTCGGGTCCGCCTAGCATCTGAACCTTTTTGAACAGCCTGGCGCGGCAAGCCGCGGGCTATCGTATCGCGCGGCAAGCCGCGCTCAGGTGCAACCCCGCGATGGTCTTGGCGTCGATGATTTCGCCGCAGGTGATCATGGCCACGGCTTCGTCGAAGTCGAAGTGGTGGACCTCGATCTCCTCGTCGCTGCCGTGGGCCATGGTCCCCGCCACGACGTCGCGGGCCTCGAAGAGCCAGATCCTCTCGTCGGTGTAGGCGGGAGTGGGGAGCATCACGCCGATCTGGCGGATCGTGGCGGCGCGCAGGCCCGTCTCCTCCTCGATCTCGCGCCCGATGCACTCGGCCGGTGTCTCGCCGGGATCGAGCTTGCCGGCCGGGATCTCCCACAGCCACAGGCCGGCGGCGTGACGGTACTGGCGCAGCAGCACGATGCGGTCGGGTCCGATGAAGACGACGGCCGCCGCCGCACCCGGATGCTTCAGCACGTCCAGGGTGGTGCGGCGCCCGCTCGGGAGCTCGACCTCTTCGATGCCGAAGCTGCCGATGCGGCCGGTGTGGAGCACCCTGCGCGACAGCGTCGTCACCGATCTACTCCGGATCGCTGAAGCCGGCCGGCCTCTTCTCGAGGTTGGCCTGCACGGCCTCGATCTGGTTCGGCGTGCCGAGCAGGCCGCGCTGCAGTTCCTCTTCGAGGGCCAGGCCCGTTTCGTCGTCGGGGATGAGGTAGGCCTGGTCGAGGAGCTTCTTGGCCGCGCGCATGGTGGTGGGCGAGGAAGCGGCGATCTGGGCGGCCAGCTCCATGGCGGCGGCGTGGGGATCGTCGGACGCGCGCGTGCAGAGGCCGAGGGCGACGGCCTCCGTGCCCGAGACGATGCGGGCCGTGTAGGTGAGTTCCTTGAGGACGTCCTGGCGGAGCAGGTGCTTGAGGGTGCGGGTTCCGCTCATGTCGGGCACGAGACCCCAGTACATCTCGCGGATCGACAGTTTAGCCTCGGGATGCACGATGCGGATGTCGGCGCCGGCGACGATCTGCAGGCCGCCGCCGTAACAGACGCCGTGCACGGCGGCGACGACGGGCACCGGAAGCTCCTTCCACACGTAGCCGGCTGCCTGGGCCATGTTGGCGGGGCTGCGGCTGGTGCGGTCGAAGAGGCTGGGGCCTGCCTCGCCGGAGGCGGCCATGGCCATGAAGCTGGCGAAGTCGAGGCCGGCCGAGAAGGCGCGGCCGTTGCCCGAGAGCACGACGGCGCGGATGCCCTTGCGCGTGGCCAGCTCTCGGCCGGTCTCGACGAGGGCCTCGAACATGGCGTAGTCGAGGGCGTTCAGCTTGTCGGCGCGGTTGAGGCGCACGTCGGCGACGTGGCCGGCGATCTGGACGGAGACGCGTTCGGACATCGATTTCTCCTTTCCGTCCTTCCCTCGTATCCCCTGCGGATCCCTGCGGCCGGGCGCCGGCAAGTTGCGTCGGGGCTGGCGCGGCCGGGGCATCTTGTAACCGGGACCTTGCCATTCCGGAAATTGCCGACAAGGCCCCCCGGGGGGCCGCGCTCCGGGTGCGCGAACGGCAGCGCGTCGCCTTCGACGGCCTGCTCGTGTAAGAACCTCGATGGCCTTGCGGCCAATTCGCCATCCAAGGGAGATTCCTGCCGCCATGAAGATCGGAGTCGTCGGAGCCACAGGCCAGGTCGGAGGCGTGATGCGCGCCGTCCTGGCAGAGCGCAAGTTCCCCGCCAGCGAGGTTCGCTTCTTTGCGTCCGCGAGGTCGGCGGGTACGAAACTGCCGTGGGCCGGGGGCGAGGTGACGGTCGAGGACGCTTCCACCGCGGATCCTTCGGGACTCGACCTGGCGTTGTTCTCCTCCGGGGCCAAGTCCTCGAGGGAGCTCGCGCCCCGCTTCGCCGCGGCCGGCGTCACCGTGATCGACAACTCGTCGGCCTGGCGCATGGACCCCGACGTTCCCCTCATCGTGAGCGAGGTGAACCCAGGCGATATCGCCAACGCCCGCAAGAAGATCATCGCCAACCCCAACTGCACCACGATGGCGGCGATGCCCGTCCTCAAGCCCCTGCACGACGACGCGCGCCTGGTTCGGATGGTGGCCAGCACCTACCAGGCCGTCAGCGGGGCCGGGCTGGTGGGCGTGGACGAACTGGACGGACAGATCCGTGCCGCAGCGGCGGGAGCCAAGGGCCTCGTCTACGACGGCTCGGCGGTGGCCATGCCGGCGCCCGCGAAGTTCGCCAAGCCCATCGCCTTCAACGTGCTGCCCTACGCCGGCAGCTACGTGAGCGACGGTTCCCTGGAGACCGACGAGGAGCAGAAGCTGCGCAACGAGAGCCGCAAGATCCTGGCCATCCCGGACCTGCGGGTGAGCGGCACCTGCGTAAGGGTGCCCGTCTTCACCGGCCACTCGCTCAGCCTCAACCTGGAGTTCGCCAGGCCCATCAGCGTGGCGCGGGCCACCGAACTCCTGGCCAGGGCGCCGGGCGTGGAACTTCTCGACGTGCCTACGCCTCTGGAGGCGGCCGGCCGGGACCCGAGCTACGTGGGGCGCATTCGCCAGGACACTTCGGTGGACGGGGGGAGGGGGCTGGTGCTCTTCGTGAGCAACGACAACCTGCGCAAGGGCGCCGCGCTCAACGCGGTGCAGATCGCCGAACTCTTCCTGAGCTGAGGACAGGCCCGGGAAAGAAAAGGGCGTGAGCCCAAAAGAGAAAGGGCGGGGTCGCTTGATGCGACCCCGCCCTTTCTCTTTTGGGCGCCGGGGCTGCACCGCAGTGCAGCCCCGGCTGTCCCGTTGGACCTAGTCGTCGTTGTTGTTGAAGCAGTTGTCGATCGTGCACTCGTTGCGCTTGGCTTCCTTGCAGGCGCGCCCGCTGGAGACCGGAGCGCGCTCCGGACAGATGTCCAGGCCCTCCTGGCAGAACTCCTCGTCCCGGCAGTTGTCCGGGTAGCGCTCGCAGACCTGGAGGATCGGGAACGGGATGCTCGCCACCGGCGGGCAGGGCCCGTAGCCGCCGCCGCAGAGCTCGCCGGTGACGTCACATGTGCCGTAGGAGCACTTGTTGCCGACCAGGCGACCGCCGCTGTTGTAGCAGTCGAGCTGCTGGATGCAGGCCTTGCCGAACGCGGTGTCCGATCCGCCTTCCGCGCAGGCCTCGTTGCACTCGCTGAACTCGACGTCCACGAAGCGGGTGACCACGCTGTCGCAGAAGTCCTCGCTGTTCGAACCGCTCATCGCGCAGTTGAGCGCGGTGGTGACGAGTTCGCGGTAGAGCGAGCGCTCCTCGATGCCTTCCACCTTGACGCACAGGCCCTCGAGGGCCGAGTCGAGGCCGAGGCCTTCGACGCTGTCGTTGATGCTCGTCTCGGTGATCGACTGGCCGCAGACCTCGAGTCCGTCGACTGCGTCGAGGATCTCCTGGACCACGTTCTGCTGGTCACGCTCGTCGCCCGCGCGCTTGGCGTAGAAGCCGAAGCGGCGGCAGATGTCCTTGCAGGAGAACACGTGGCGGCAGCCCTCGCCCACGATGCAGGTGTCCGTCGTGCACTGGTCCTCGTCGTCGCAGCGCTCGTTGAACGGCGTGGACACGCAGGAATCGGTGGCCTCGTTGCAGCTCTCGTCCGAGCACGCGATGCCGTCGTTGCAGTTGCGGGGAGAACCGCCGCACTGGCCGCCGGCGCAGGTGTCGTTCACCGTGCAGAACAGGCCGTCGTTGCAGGGCACCGTGTTGTTCGGGTGCTGGCAGACACCGCTCGCGTTGCAGGTGTCGTTGGTGCAGACGTTGCCGTCGCTGGTGCAGGCCGTGCCCGAGGGCTCGAAGCCGTTGGCCGGGCAGGAGGCCGTCGAGCCGTTGCAGGTCTCGGCCACGTCGCAGTCACCCGCGTCCGCGCGGCACACCGTGCCGTTGCTCACGAACCCGTTGTTGGGGCACGTCGCCGAGCTGCCGGTGCAGGTCTCGGCCACGTCGCAGACACCGGCCGAAGCGCGGCAGGTGGTGGCCGTCGAGACGAAAGCGTCGGCCGGGCAGGTGGCCGAGCTGCCAGTGCAGGCCTCGGCCGTGTCGCAGACACCGGCCGAAGCGCGGCAGGTGGTGGCCGTCGAGACGAAGACGTTGGCCGGGCAGTCGCCGCTGCTTCCGGTGCAGACCTCGGCCACGTCACAGACACCGCCCGAGGCGCGGCACACCGTGCCCTGGGCGTCGAAGCAGCTGTCGGTCGCCTCGTTGCAGGAGTCTCCGCAGACGCCGCCGCCGGCGCAGGGGTCGCCCGCGTGGCCGTTGCAGCCGCCGTCCACGCAGGTGTCGGCGCCGTTGCAGAAGAGGCCGTCGTCGCAGGTGTCGGAGTTCTCGCCGGCCGTGCAGGCGCCGCTGCCGTTGCAGATGTCGTCCGTGCAGGGGTTCTCGTCGAAGGCGCACGAGGTGCCCTGGGGCTCGAAGCTGTCGGCCGGGCAGGTGGCCGAAGAGCCGGTGCAGTTCTCGGCCACGTCGCACTCGCCCGCATCTGCGCGGCAGAGGGTGCCGGCGTCCACGAAGTCGTCGGCGGGGCAGGCGGCGGAAGAACCGCTGCAGGACTCGGCCACGTCGCAGATGCCGGCCGAACCGCGGCAGACGTTGCCGGACTGGAAGCCGTCGGCCGGGCAGTCCGTGTTGCTGCCGTCGCAGGTCTCGGCCGTGTCGCACACGCCGGCCGAAGCGCGGCAGGTGGTGCCGGCGTCGACGATGTCGTCGGCGGGGCAGGCAGCGGCGGAACCGCTGCAGGTCTCGGCCACGTCACAGATGCCGGCCGAGGCGCGGCAGACGTTTCCGGACTGGAAGGCGTCGGCCGGGCAGTCCTCGTCGCTGCCGGTGCAGGTCTCGGCCGTGTCGCAGACGCCGGCCGAAGCGCGGCACTCGGTGCCGGCG
>JBHEPB010000041.1:0-51367 GCA_046260515.1 Binatia bacterium | reverse complement strand
CGTGCTCTACAGGGTCCCGGGAACTGTCTCGACTGACCCCCCCCCCCCCATCGAGACAGTTCCCGCCCGAAGTCTGACCTCCCCCCCGAGACTTCGGGCAACCCAGACCCGGCGTTCCAAGGCCAGAGGAACGCCGGGTCTTTTTTTGCCCGCTGCCTGCTCTCATCGGTCGTCACCCGCCACAGGTTCGAGGGTAAAGCGGCTCCCCAGGTACTCGCAGCCTGGCAGCGACAGGTGATGGCCGTCCCGGTACAGCATCACTCCGTTCCGCTTCGAGTAGCAGGCAAGGTCATCGCAGAGAACGCGATACGGGTCCCAGTACGAGGTGCGCGGGAACCTGGCGAGCACGTCCAGCACCATCCGGCGGTAGCCCGCGCTGCGCGCCTCCACGTCGCGGCGGTCCATCGTGCAGGCCCCCTGCTCGTAGGATCGCAGCCGCAGCGGGCGCACATCGACGCAGGCCTTCGGGTCGAAGGACAGCTCCGGCCAACCGAACGCGTAGATCACGTGCTTGCCGGCGGCGGAGTAGCGGGCAACAGTCTGCTCGAGAGCACTGCGGAACACCTCGAAGGGAGGACGTGGGTTGACCTCTCCGGCGAGTTCCAATCGGTTGCCGCCGGCACGGCCGAGGTACAACGATTCCCTCAGCGACAGCACTACAGTCGTGATGGCCTGGTCCTGGAGCACGTGTTCCAGGTTGCGGTTCATCGCGTCGCGACACTGCTGGCTGGCACTTCCGAGGTACCTCTCCACGCCGAAAAACGGCAGGCAGCCAGCCCTCCCGAGCCGCATCACTCCCACACCGTCGTCGCGATGCAGCTCCTGCAAGATGAGGAACATGTTCGTCGAGAAGCTGTCGCCGACGACGGCTACGCTGTGCGGGCGCCCGTTGCTCAGACAGCGGCCGGGCACACCAAGGCTCGCGGAGCAGTCGTCCCTTTCGAACAGCCCCATGGATTCCCATTCGAACGCCTCGAACTGCGAATCCAGGTCTCGCATGCGATGAGGGAACCCGCCCTCGACGTGCACCAGGCCCCCTACCACGCCGGTCGTGATCGACAGCGCAAGCAGTGGGGCCACCGCCCGTGCCTTCGGCAAGCGTCGCACCGGAAGCTCGAGAAAGCGCCAGGTCAGCCACGCGAGCACCAAGCTGGCGCCGACAGCGCCGAGCCTCCACGTCCACGGTTCGGTGCCGGATTCGACGATCGTCAGGAAGGACAGGGCCGGCCAGTGCCACAGGTAGAGCGGGTAGCTGACCTTGCCGAGGAGCACCATTGCCGGGTTCCCGAGCAGCACGCGGTTGACCCCACCTGAAGCGCCTGCACCGATCACCAGCAGTGCGCCGAGGGCCGGCATCAGCACCGGCAGCGCCGAGTGCGTCGTTTCGCCTCCGAACAGTGCAGCGGCCGCGACGATCATCGCCAAGCCCGCGACCGACTGCGCGCTCGCCAGCAAACGCGTCCCGTCCGACAACCTGTCCACGTCGGCACCTGGGCAGGCCGGAACGTCGACTGGGCTGGTGGGCTGCTGGGCTGCTGGGCTGCTGGGCTGAAGTTTCTGTGCGCCAGCAGGCCGCCCAACATCAACTCCCATATCCGGAATTGTGGCAGGAAAAACGCCGCAGCAGGATCAGCGTTCGCCGCGTACAAGTTCGCGGCGAACGAGATCGCCGCTACGGGCAGCACCCAGGCCGGGAAGGGCAATCGCGTGCGGCCGAGCAGCAACACGAGTGCTGGCCAGACCAGGTAGAATTGCTCTTCGACGCCGAGGGACCACAGGTGCAGGAGCGGCTTGAGCCGGGATGCCGTATCCCAGTAGCCGGCCTCCGACCAGAACGCCACGTTCGGCACGAACACGGATGCGGCGAGCGCGTGCCGGCCGAGTTGGGCGTACTCCCCGGGAAGAAGCGCAAACCAACCGAAGACGAGGCAAGCCACCGTTACCGCCAACAGGGCGGGGAACAGGCGTCGCACGCGTCGTGCATAGAACTCGCCCAAACTGGAGAAGCCTTGCGCGGCGCGGCGCAGCATGAGGTCGGTGATCAGGAAGCCCGAGATCACGAAGAACACGTCCACGCCGAGGTAGCCGCCCGGCAGCAACGCCGGGAACGCGTGGAACATCACGACGAGGAGGATCGAGACGGCCCTCAGGCCATCGACGTCGGACCGGTAATGGGAGGACATGGTTGCGTTCGACCAGGACGGCACGTCGCGGCCGCCTCGGCCTTTTAACGCTCGTGCCCGACTCCGACCAGCGCTCCCGTCCCCTTCCGTGGCCGAAACGCAGCCGAGCCCCCCTTCGCCTCCTTCCCCCGATCTCAGCCCATGGCCTTGGCACTTGCCGTCCGGGCAGCCGGGCGCGCCGAGCACTCGCCGAGCCAGCGGGCCAGGTCGGGGAAGGGCGCCAGGTCCACTCCCACCAGCGTCGACCACGACAGCACCGAGGCCAGGTTCACGTCGGCCACGCTGTACTGGTCGCCGAGCACGTACTTCCTTCCCGCCAGGTGACGGTCGAGCACGCCGAGGGGAACCTGGAGCTTGGCGATACCGGCCTCGGCGGCCTTGGGATCGCGGGCCTCGGCCGGCAGGAACATGCGGTGCATCAGCACGTCGATCAGCGGGTTCTCCACCTCGGTCATCGCCCAGAAGCTCCACTGCACGGCGTGGCTGTCGTCCTGGGGGGTCTTCGGCTGGAGGCCCTTGTCGTACTTCCTGGCCAGATGGAGGTTGATGGCCATCGACTCCCAGTAGGCGACGCCGTCATCGACGAGGCAAGGGATGTGGCCGTTGGGGTTGAGGGCGAGGAAGTCGGGCTTCTTCGTGTCGCCGCTGGCGAAGTGGGTGGGGACGTTCTCGTAGGGAAGGCCGAGTTCCTCGAGCATCCAGATGGTGCGGAAGGCGCGGGATCCGGGGACGCCGTACAACGTGATCATGGTCGTTCTCCTTGGGTGAGGGCGGAATGCGCGGCATCTGGATCGCGGTCGCCCAGCGAGTCAACCGGAAGGGCCGAGCGCGTGTGGGCCCTGCCACTGGAAGCGCCGCAGGCCGGCTGATTCCCGACGGCGGGCTTTCGCAGGCCTCTCCTCATTGACTCAGCCCCGCGCGAACGGTGTGTGCACCAGCATGAAACACCGCATCCAAGAGCGCGGCGACGGCGCCCCCTACGTCACCATCGACAGCCCCCTGCCTCGCGTGCGGGTGATCACCCTCAACCACCCCGAGCGCCTGAACCCCATGTCCTTTCCGCTGGTCGAGTCGCTCTACGCCGCGCTCGCGCAGGTGGCAGCCGACAACGACTGCTCGGTGGCCATCCTGACCGGCGCCGGGCGCGGCTTCTGCTCGGGCATGGACCTCACCGACGTGGGCATGCCGCCGGGCAGCGAGGGGCTCCCGATCTCGCGCATCGCCATCCGCGCGATGTCCTTCATGTCGGACGTGGTGCCGGCCATGCGGGCCATTCCCCAGCCGCTCATCGCCGCCATCAACGGACCGTCCTATGGCGGCGGAATGTGCCTGCCTCTCGGCGCCGACATCCGCATCGCCGCGCGCTCGGCGACCTTCCGCGGCGCCGGCATCAACAACGGCCTGACGGGCACCGAGTGCGGCGTCAGCTTCCTGCTGCCGCGCCTGATCGGCGCGTCGCGCGCGAACGAGATCATCCTGTCAGGCCGCGAAGTGGACGCGGCCGAGGCCGAGCGCATCGGACTGGTCTCACGAGTCGTTGAGGACGCGGAGCTGCTGCCGGCCGCGCTCGAGCTCGCGGGCCAGATGTGCGGCTTCAGCACGCACGGCCTCTCGATGACGAAGGAAGTGCTGTGGTCGAACCTCGAGGCCGGCAGCCTCAAGGCCGCCATCGACCTCGAGAACCGCAACCAGCTTCTCGTGCGCATGACGACGCAGAACCTCGACGAGGCCATTCGCGCGCGGCGCGACGGGCGCACGCCCGTCTACGAAGACTAGTGCGGTGCGACACGTTGTCGAGAAAGCTGTTGCCAATACTTCGGACGCCGTCGTAGATTCCGGCGTGCGTTCGAGCCGTCGTCTTCGTTTCCGCAGCGGCTCGGCGGCATGGACGCTCGCCCTCTTCAGCCTCGTCTTCGCCGACAGGTGCGCGGCCGCACCAGAGCCACCGACGATGTCGCTGCGCGATGCCGTCGACTCCGCCAACGTCGATCAGGTCGAGCGCTATTCGTACTGGTGCCGCAAAGAGAAGAACTGCTCGTTCTCTTACGAGGGCCTGTACGGAGGCACGGTCCTGCACGTTGCCGCGCGCGCCGGCGACGTGCGCATCGTGCGGCTGCTCCTTGACGCGGGTGCCGACGTCGAAGCCTGTTCGTCGGGCATGTCGCCGCTCGCGGAGGCCAGCGGCGCAGGAAAGACGGACGTCGTCGTCGAGCTCTTGCGACGCGGCGCGAATGCTGACGGCAAGTGCACCGGCGGCTCCGAGTTCCCCTTGCGAATCGCGGCGAATGCGGCGGTCGCCCGTGAGCTGATCCGTGCCGGCGCCTCGATCGACAAGTCTGGCCGGACCGGCGAGACGGCGCTGTACAGTGCAGCCGAATGGCGGCGCACGGACGTCGTCGCAGTGCTGCTCGAGCACGGCGCGGCCGTCGAGCCGCCGGGAGGCACCGTAGAGCCGCGCAGCGCCGGAGACCCGCGCGGCCCCGCCGTCTCCGCCCTTCACCGCGCGATCATGGGAACCGACGGAGACCCGGCCGGAACAGTGACGCTGCTGCTCGAAGCGGGCGCGGACCCCAACCGGAGATTCGACCATCTGACACGCGGCGCTCACGGCCAGACGGCTCTGCTCGAAGCCGTGACACGCGACGAGGTCGAGATCGCGAGGCTTCTCGTCAAGGCCGGCGCCGACGTGAATGTATCGAGCGCAGAGGGACGCACGCCGATCGTCGTCGCGACCTCGCCGGAGATGGTCGAAGTGCTGCTCGCCGCGGGCGCGGTTGTGGGCGGGCAGGACACAGACGGCGAGACCGCCCTGCACCACGCGGCTTCCGCCACGAACCGGGCATCGGCCGTCTATTTCTCGACCAGCCATCGTCCCGAGGACGTGGAATGGCGACGTCAGGCGTTCGCTAGACAAACGGAGTCACTCCGGCAGCTGCTCGCGGCCGGCGCAGACGTTTCGTTGCGCAATCGCGACGGCGCCACGCCGCTTCACGCTGCGGCCCGAGCCGGGAACGTTCCGGCCATCGAGTTGCTCCTGCAACGCAAGGCAGACGTCAGGGCGACCGATGCAAAAGGAGCAACGCCACTGCACTACGCAGCCGAAGGCGGCAGCGTCGAAGCGACGGACCTCCTGCTGAAAGCCGGCGCCGACGTAAACGCTCTTACAGCAGACGGCGAATCGCCGTCGAGCTGGGCTCGCCGCCACCTGCTTTTCACCTCTGACGGACACGCGCGTGTGCTCGAGTTGCTACGCGAGCAAGGCGAAACCGTTCTGGCGGCGCCGAAGGCAGCACCGAGCGTCACCGGCAAGCGATCGAATGCCGCGACGCACCCGGCCGGTTCCCGCATCATCGACAAATCGAGCGCAGCAAGGGTCGCATCGAGCCTCGGTCCTTCGCACTCGTGGATCCTCGAGCGCGGTGCGACGCTGAAGCTCGGGGAATACCGCAGGGCCTCGCTGCCCGCCGCATTCGCGCAAGCCACCGAAACTTACTCGGCTCGGGTCTACCAGCAGGGATGGACGCTGAAGAACTACGTAGCCGGCCTGCCGATCCCGACCATCGATCTCACACATCCCCAGGCGGGCAGGCATCTGATCTGGAACGTCGAAGCCGCGGCGTCCGTGGATGACCTGCACATCACTCAGGTGGAATGCGATACCGCCGCGATCGGAACGAACGCGAACGGCATCGTGGTCGAGCGTAACTTCAAGTCGAGAGGAATGTACAGGCTCGGATTCGCCGGTCGATGGCAGGCGGAGCCGAAGCCATTGCTGGAGCCGAACCGCGACGCGGTCCGCTTCAAGGAGGTCGTCTTCGGGCTCGTCGAGCCGATGGACCAGCGAGGAAACGGTTGGGCTTCGTTTCGCTACCTCGCCGATGACAAGCCGATGGACACGTGGCTGTATTTGGCCCAGCTTCGCCGAGTCCGGCGACTGCCGCCGGCGCAGCGATCTGAACCCCTGCTCGGACAGGACATCGATGCCGACAGCGTCGCAGGGTTTGCGGCGCCGGCCGAGAGCTTCGAATGGCGCATTCTCGGCGAGCGAACGATCCTCAGCCCATTTCACGCCGATGACTCTCCGGCCGAGTGGAGTGCACCGCCATGGAACTACCTTCCGGACACTCCGTGGGAGCCTCGCAAGGTTTGGGAGCTCGAAGGAACTCCGAAGGACGCCGCTTACGCGTATTCGAAGCGGCTTCTCTACGTCGACCAGGAGACGTATCGCATCGTCGCGTCGAATCTCTACGACCGCAGGGGCGAGCTCTCGAAATTCTGGACGAGTGGCTGGAAGTTCGACGAACCCTCGGCCGGCTCGAGCTTCGCGACCTTCGTCACGATGATCGACATGCAGCTGGGCCACGCGACGTGGTGCACGTTTCCGCCAGCGTCCGGATGGTATGTCAATACAGGCGCCAGCGAGGAGTGCCTCTTCGAGCTATCTCATCCGATGGGAGCGGATCCTTGCCCTTCGCTCGAATCTCCGATGCGGTCTCGCCAATGGCCCTAGCTAGATCCGGCGCCTCGCGCGTCTCGTCGCCCACGCCCTCGACGTACCCTCAGATCGGCGGGCGGAGGACTCCTCCACTGCCACATCGACGAATTCGAGCGACCGACCCGCCGTCTCGAAGAACAGCTTGAGGCGCTCCAGGTGCCTCGGCATCGGCATGCGGATCCCATGCTCCCAATCGGCAATTGTGTCCGGGCAACCGAACCGGACGAGTCCCGCGAGGCGTCTCCGGCTGAGCCCCATTGCCCGACGGGCGGCCCGAAGGCCCTCAGGAAACGTCGTCGCGATCTCCCTTGGCGGCTCCTCGTCAAGGAATGCGTGGAGAGTCGGCCGGTGCTGGAGCTTGGGCGTTTTGTGACCCAGTTCCCAGTCTCGTACGGTAGACGACGACACACCGAGCTTCGCAGCCACGTCCTGCTGCCGGACGCCGAGGTCGAGCCGGCGCTGCTTGAGCCGGTCGCCAATCGTCCTGAGTTCCTTCGGGTATCGAGAATCTTTAGGTTTTTCGGCCCTCAAGGTCAGGTGGCAAAATGGCAACGTGTGCCCAGCCTCTCCTCGCGGCGCTGAACGGCCCGGCGTACGGGGGTGGCATGTGCCTGACGCTGGGGGCCGACATCCGCATTGCCGCGAGGTCGGCAACGTTTCGCGGCGTGGGGTGAGCTTTCTTCTGCCTCGCCTGATCGGCGCGTCACGCGCGAACGAGATCATCCTGTCCGGGCGCGAGGTGGACGCCGAGGAGGCCGCCGCCATCGGCCTCGTCTCACGCGCGGTCGACGACGGCGACCTCCTGCCCGCGGCCCTCGAACTGGCCGGACGCATGTGCGGTTTCAGCGCCCACGGCCTCGCCATGACCAAGGAAGTGCTGTGGTCCAACCTGGAGGCCGGCAGCCTGAAGGCCGCCATCGACCTGGAGAACCGCAACCAGCTCCTGGTGCGGATGACGACGCAGAACCTCGATGAGGCCATCCGGGCCCGGCGCGACGGACGCGCGCCGGCCTACGAAGACTAAGGCATCGGCACACCACAGCGAAAGAGATGCCTACACCGCGTCGAGCACGAGATCGTAGCTCGTGCTACGCCCTCCCGATGCACTGCGGACGAGGATATCCTGCTCAACGAGCGCGTGAATGTCGCGGCCGGCGGTGTCTTGTGAGCATTTCGCGAGCAGCGCGTACTTCGTACTGGTGAGCTTTCCTTCGAAGCCGCTCAACAAGCGGTTCAGGACGAGGCGCTGCCGGTCATTCAGCGAAACGCGCTGGTGACGCTCCCAGAATCGCGCCTTGACAAGAACGGCACTCAGCGTCGATTGCGCCCCGTCGATGGCACGACCAAGGCAGCCAAGAAACCAGCCCATCCATGGCGTGATGTCGAGCGTCCCTTTCTGGGTACGTTCCAGGATGTTGTAGTAGTCTGAACGTTCGGTCCGAATCTGGGCCGACATGCTGTAAAAGCGGTGGGGACTCTGCTCCGAACGCGCGAGAAGCATGTCGGCGATGGCGCGCGCAATTCTGCCATTGCCGTCGTCGAACGCGTGAATCGTCACGTACCAGAAGTGCGCCAAGGCGGCGCGTAGGACGGGATCGCTCTCCGACGCGGCGTTGAACCATCGAAGAAAGGCGCGCATCTCGCCATCAACACGTGCCGCTCTCGGGGCCTCATAGCGCACCTTCTCTTTTGAGATCGGACCAGAGACCACGGTCAGCGGGCCGGTGCTGTCGTCCCGCCATGCTCCCACCGTAATCCTGGTCATTCCGCTGCGCCCTGTCGGGAACAGTGCGGCGTGCCATGAGAACAGGCGCTCCGCCGTCAGCGGCTGATCGTGGTCCCGGGTTGCGTCGAGCATCATCTCGACGATCCCTTCGACGTTGCGATCGGCCGGGGTCAGGGCGCCGATGTCCATGCCGAGGCGGCGCGCGATAGAGGAGCGAACCTGTTCGGAATCCAGTTTTTCGCCCTCGATCTCACTGGTCTTCAGGACATCGTCGGTGAGCGTGCGAAGGACGGCTTCCTCGCGAAGACCGAAGCCCAAGGCTTCCATACGGCCGATCAACCGCCCTTGCCGATGGCGAACGTCCGCCAGTGGCTCGGCAAGCTGGTCTTTGTCCCAGCGGAACTTCGGCCAGTCTGGGGACTGGTGAATGTACATTATCCGCACCTCCTGCGGAGATTGTAGCCTCTATTCTCCGCAGAGCGACAAGAATTCTTCGCACTACTTGCGGAGAATAGGCCCATCATTCTCCGCAAGCCCAGTCGAATGCCAGGAGCGTACATCCACTAACTGCTTGAATATTAACAGGATAGTTGAACTTGCCCGGCCCGGTACCCGGCCCCTGGGAGGTCTCCCCCCTCCAGTGCCGCTTGTCCTTGGGAGGACTGGGGTCAGCTCCGGGGGCGACTGTGGATGCGCTACGCCTCAGAGGTCCAGAAACTCTTGCAACGCCTCCCGGACCTCTACGCGCAACGCAGCCGGCAAGGGGCCCAGGTCTTTGCGAAACCGATCGTTGCTCCACGCCAGGACCTGGTCGATCATCACATCGCTCTCGGCGGAGAGTCCGCAGGTACCCGCGGGCAGGCGCACTCGTAACGGAGCTGCATCCGCAGCGACCCTGCTCGTGATCGGAAGTACAACGGAGCTGTTCAGGCCGGCCTCCGCGAACTCCTGCGGCTGAATCGCCAGGCAGGGACGCTGCTTGCCCGGCTTCGTGCCTACACGGGGCGCGAGATCAACGACGTAGACATGCCACTGTTGCGGAACCGGCACGCGGTCTACTCGATCTCGTGGAGAGGACTGTGAGCCGCGAATTCCTTCTGCACCTTGCGGCTCTCGGCCGCGACGACCTTGACCGCCCTGCGCCACCTGACGACGCGTGCGTCGCGCGCGGCCTTTTCTTCGAGAAGATCGAGGGCGGAACGGACGACGGCGATCTTGGTCGGGGCCTTGAGCCTTCGTTTGAGCGCCTCGATCCGATCGTCGTCAGCCTGCTGCAGCATCAACGGCTTTCCCATATAAACTCCTTGATATACCCGATGATATACTTTTGGCCGCGCCCGGCAAGGGCTTCGGTCGGCATCGCGGTGGACGCGAACGTCCTGATTTTCGAGCATCCGCGAGCCGATCGGCAGGTCGTGCCCGGGTGGCACGCCGCACCGCGAGCGGCATCGGTCAATGCCCCTCTCCATCCGGTTCCCCGAACAATCGCCCCGGCGTGGCCAGTGTCGCCAACGGCACCGCCTCCACCCGATCCGCCAGGGCGTAGCGCCTGGTCCCCGGATAGATCACGGCAATGCGCTCCAGCCCCAGGTCGTCGAGCGCGATGCGCATTGACGGGGTCATGCGCGGCGCATCGACCCTTTTGCACTCCACTCCGAACAGCTTGCCGCGGCGCTGGAGGAGCAGGTCGATCTCGGCGCCCTGGTGGGTGGCCCAAAACGATGCGTCGGTATGCGGTTCCGTGGCGAGGACCTGTTCGATGGCGAACCCTTCCCACGACGAGCCGAGTTTCGGGTGGTGCAGCAGTTCATCCTGGTCCGCGATGCCGAGCAGCTCGTGCAACAACCCCGTGTCGCGCACGTAGACCTTGGGAGACTTGACCTGCCTCTTGCGCAGGTTGGCGTGCCACGGCTGCAACTGACGCAGGACCAAAGCGTCGGTGAGCAGGTCGAGATAACGGCGCACGGTGGGTTCACTCACCCCGAGGGCGCGCGCCGGATCGGCGTTCTTCCAGATCTGGCCGTGGTAGTGGGCCACCATCGTCCAGAATCGGCGCATCGCGGTGGTGGACACCTGCACGCCCCACTGCGGCAGGTCCCGCTCGACGAGCGTGTCGATGAAATTCCGCCGCCAGCGAATGGAGTCGCTCTCGTCAGGCGCCAGCAGGCTCTCCGGGAAGCCGCCGCGCTGCCAAAGATGGTCCACTCGTCCGAAATCGACTTCATCGAGGGCGACCCCCCCCATGCGCAGATACTCCACGCGACCGGCGAGGCTCTCGGAGCTCTGGCGCAGCAGCGATCCCGACGCACTGCCCAGGATGAGGAAGCGCGCGGGCAGCGGACGACGGTCGGCGAGCACACGCAGGATCGGAAAGAGGTCGGGCGCCCTTTGCACCTGGTCGATCACGACGAGACCCGTAAGGGATTCGAGAGCCGTCATGGGCTCGTCGAAGAGCGCACGGGAACGCGGATCCTCCAGGTCGAAATAGGTGGGAGCGGGCGCGCCGAGCACCTGTCGGGCCAGCGTTGTCTTTCCGCACTGGCGAGGTCCGGTCAGGACCACCACAGGACGACGCTCGAGCGCATCCCGCAGAACAGCCGACAGTCGGTCGCGGGCAATCATCATGGGGGGCAGCTACCATGAAAATCCAAAATCTCAACTTAGATTTTCATGGTCATATACCCAAATGGCTCAATCCGGCAGGCGACGCCGGCTATCAAAGGACGCAACCGGGCGACCTCATCTGGTGCCGCGACCTGGGACCGCCGCATCGGCCTTGCGGGGCGCCGCCTCCAATCGGAAGTGCCCACCCCATACTCAGGTAGCGGACTGTCGCCCGCTCGCAGCGGGCTCTCGCCGACCGTGTCCGCTTCGGCGAGAAGCCTCCGCCGTCGCACCACATCTCGAACCGGGCCGGGTGCGGACGCAGTGGATCGGGTCAATCTCTTTCGAGCGCCTGTACTCGACCCGTTGGTTCGCCTGTTCCGGTGACGCCCCGGAGATCTCGTTCCCACATCCCTCGAGGCCTCAGCCTGTCGTCAGGAAGGGTCGCACCCCCGGCCCGCCGGGCGCAGCCGGAATCGCTTGTGTAGCGATGGCCGAGTTCGTATAGCTTCCGGCGGTTTCGAGCTTCCGTTCTCCACCAGCACGCGGACAATTCATGGTGATCCAAACACAGCGAAGCCGGTCACGTTCGAACCTTGCGAGGGCCCTGGCCGCAGCGGCCGTCACCGCTCTTTCCGCCGGATGCGGCGGGGGCGGAGACTCGGGCGCCGTGACATCCGGGGGCGACGTCGCCTTCCGCGTGGCCTGGGAGCAGCAGGCGGGCGCCGCTGCTTCGACGGCCGGCGACGGCCTGCCGGCGGCCGCCTTCGACACGCCCATCCCTCCCTCGGTCAGCGCCATTCGTTTCATCCTGAGGCCGGAAGCGGCCCCGCCCTGCTGCCTCGTCGTGAAGCGCGGCAGCCAGCCCTTCGAGGACCGTCGCATCCTGCTGGCCAACGTGTCCCCCGGCCTCGGCAGTCTCGAAGTCCACGGCTTCCCCACGCAGTTCGCGCCGTCGGCGGGTGTTTCGGCCACCTGCGCGACCCGTCCTCCCGGCGAGGGATCGCCCTGCAGCGGCGCCCAGAACACGCTGCCCAGCTTCGGCAGCGAGGAAATCCCGGTGGACGTGGTCCCCGGCTTCCAGAACATCGTGAACGTGGACGTGCACTCGCTGCCCTTCCTCCTCGACCTCGACCCCGAGGACGGCGGCGCGGCCGACAGCGCGACTCCCACAGTGAGCTTTGCGGTGGTGGACGCCAACCACCCGGTCGATGCCGACCTGGGCATCCGCATCCGCAACGAACCGGTGACGGTCCAGGCCGACATCCTGACCAGCGAAGAGTGCCGCGACGGCGACGCCGAACTTCCCGACTGCAGCGAGGACGGCGAGCTCGAGGTGCAGGGGCTCCTCGTCACGTCGGTCTCCCCGCAGGTGATTCCCGAGGGCCTGGCCCAGCTTCGCATCCGGGCGAGCAACCTCGCGTCAACCCCTCGCGACATGGAGTCGAACACGACCTTCAACGTCCCGCCGGGTGCGACGACAACCACCACCACCAATACCATCGACACCACCACGTCTTCGTCCACGACCACCACCATCGACACGACGACCACCACGCTCGGCTTCCCCGCTTCCTTCTGCGTGAAGTTCTCCGTGACGAACGCCGTCGATCTCGTGGGCATCTCCTACGACGTCGGCTACGGCAACAGCGACGGCGAGTTCCCGGGAAGCGGCGAGGACGTCTCCTGCTTCAACCTGCTCGAAACCAATCCCAACTCCACGCTGGCCTCGTTCAACGACGACGACCAGGGCACCCTCACCACAGCGATCGTCAGCGCCGAGACCTTCTCGGGACCGACGGGCCTGGCCCAGTGCGAGTTCCGGCAGGTGGCGCCCCTCGACCTTACCAACGTGGTGATCCAGGTGACCGAGGCCACGGCCCCCGACCTTTCGCCTGCCAATGCGACCGTCGTGGTCGAGGAGACCCCATGTCCCCTCTGAAGCGTGACAAGTCCCCGGCCTCGTTTTCGCACTCGACCCGAAGCCGCGTGCTGCTGGCCACGGCCATGCTGCTCGCCTGCGTGATGGCGACATCCGCCGGCGCCACCGAACGCGGCCGCTCCGAGCGCCTCTACACCAAAGGCATCGCCGAGCTCCACGCCGGACGCACGGACGCCGCGCTGGCGCTGTTCGAGCAGGCCGTGATCGCCGACCCCGCGGATGTCCGCAGCCTCTACTACCGCGCCCTCGGCTACGGCCACGCCGGCCGCTTCGAAGAGGCCGTGACCGACCTGAGGAAGGTGGTGGCGGCGAACGACCCGTCCATCGAGAGGGATCGCCTCGAACTCGGCTACGCCCTCTACCGCCTGGAGCGCTACGACGCGGCTGCCGCCGAGCTGGAGATCGCCTCGCAGAAGGGCCGCAGCGCAGCCGAGGCGACCATGCTGCTCGGCATCGTCGAGAGCCGCCGCGGCAACAACGAAGCCGCGCGCGCCGCGCTGGCCAAGGTGGAGAACATGGATGCGACCCGGGCCCTGCCGGCGCGCTACTACCAGGGCCTCGCGGCCTGGCGAGCCGGCGACGTGGACGCCGCCGTCGAGCAGTTCACGTGGGTGAGCACCCAGGGCGGCGACAGTCCTTACGCCCGCGAGGCTTCGGCCTTCCTCGACCGCATCGGCGACGGCGGCGCGCGGCGCTACCGCCTCTATGCCGGCCTCGCCCTCGAGTACGACAGCAACGTGGCGCTGGCTCCCGACGACAACGCCGTCGCGCAGAACGTGTACGCCATCAGCGAGGAATCGGACGGCCGCGCGGTGATGACGGCCGGCGGACGCTACGCCGTCGTGTCCATGCCCTCCTTCAACCTGGCCCTCGGCTACGACTTCCTGCAGAGCCTCCACTTCGACCTCGAGGCCTTCGACGTGCAGACCCACACGGTAGGCGGCACCGCGCGCTACCTGGCCGGCCCCGTCACCTTCGGCGTCACCTCCGCCTACGAGCACTCCCTGCTGAACGAGGACAGCCTCCTCAACGGCGGCACGGTGCTGCCCTGGATCAGCGTGGACGAGGGCGCTTTCGGCCGCAGCGAGTTCTACTACCGCATGCGCCGCCGCGACTTCCTGCCCAACTCCTTCGACCCGATTCGCGATTCCTACAACCACGCCGCCGGCGCCAGGCAGTTCTTCTCGCTCGGCGAGCGCGACCGCAACATCTTCGTGGGCTACCGCTTCGACTCCGACCTGGCCGACGTGGAGATCGGCAAGCAGTACAACTACCACGGGCACCAGTTCGAGATCGGCCTGGGCTGGGCCTTCGACGAGGATCTCGCAGTGGACGCCGCCTACGTCTACAAGCTGGAGGACTACTCGGCCGCCAGCTTCAACCGCGACGACGACGAGCACCAGATCCTGGCGCGGATCGAGAAGCGCGTGGCCGACTACGTGTGGCTCACGGGCTCCTACATTTACCGCCGCAACGACTCGGACAAGGTTTCCTTCGAGTACAGCCGCCACATCACTTCGCTCGGCGTCGAGCTGAGGTACTGAGATGCTACGAGCGACCCTGACGGTACTGACAGCCCTGGTTCTCACGTTCGCCGCCACCACCGTCCGCGCCGACGACGCCGGCACGGTCGTCAGCCTGGAAGGCACGGTCGAGATCGGCCGCGGCGGCGCCTTCGCGGCGGCGATCGTCGGCAGCCCGGTGCAGTCCGGCGACACCATCCGCACCGGCAACCCGGGCCGCGCCCGCATCCTGTTCGCCGACGACTCGGTGCTGAACCTCGGCGACGACACCACGCTCGTCATCGACGAAACCGTCTTCGACGCCAGCAAGGGCGCTGCCAGTACCCTGATCCGCCTCCTCGGCGGCAAGGTGCGCGCGCTGGTCAGCGACTACTACTCGGGCGGCCAGGGCACCTACCGGATCGAGACCGCGACGGCGGTCTCGGGCGTGCGCGGCACCGAGTTCGTGATGTCCCACGACGCCTCGACGGCCTTCAGCGAAGTGCTCGGCCTTGGCGGCACGGTGGAAGTGCACGGCACCATCGACCGCAAGAACCGCGGCGTGCTGGTGCACGCCAACGAAATCACCGAGATCGCCAAGGGCAAGTACCCGACGACGCCGCGCCAGATCACCACCGACGACGAGCGCTACCAGCGCCTGATGGCCGGCCTCGACCTGCCCGGCGGCGGACTGCCGGAGACGCTTCTCCTCGAAGACCCGGCCTTCGGCGGCAAGCAGGTTCCCCTGCCCGACACGGCCGACGGCAACGTCTTCGAAACCCCGACGGGCGGCACCAACGGAACGACCGGCACCAGCGGCAGCGAGCCCCTGGCCGACCTTCCCCCCGACGCCCCCGGCCACACCGGCGGCGACCTCCTCGGCCAACCGCAGCCGGTCCTCGAAGCCCCCACCGACGTTGACGTGCGTTTCTAGTCGCGACGACAAGCGCGTCTCGCTGCGAAGACGAGCGTATCCATCGGTCGGGCACCGGGGGCGTGCGCGCGGGCTAGTCCTCGCTCGCTGCGCTCGCTGCGGAGACGCCCGCACGCACGCCCCCGGCGCCCGACCTCCAACAGCAAGGTTCGCGCGCACAAACCGGCGCCTTCCCTCCAACAGCAAGGTTCGCGCGCACAAACCGGCGCCTTCCCTCCACGAGCGAAGTCATCGCGGACACCGCACCGCCCTCCCTCCAATACGCCGTCGGTAAACAGGCGGCACGTCCCATCCGCAACGTAGATCCGACTAGCACCAAGCGTCGAACTCCGCCGTTCACATAGCTCTACGTCGTCTTGGAGGTCGGGGGCCGGGGCGTTCTTGAGGTCGCCTCCGCAGCGAGCGCAGCGAGCGAGGACAGCGGCCGAACGAATGCCCCGGCCCCCGACCGATCGCCACGCCCGGAAACCTGTACCTGTCCCGGGTTTCGCTACTTGGTTTCCATGACGGTGACGCCGGTCCATTCGGGAGGTGGGGGAGTGGCGGCGTAGGTCTGGCAGCGGCCGACGTAGAGGCGCGAGGGGCCGTCGTCGGGGCGACGCTCGAGGATGGAAGCGAAGACCGCTTCGGCTTCCGCCCAGCGCCGCGCCCGGAACATCGCGAGTCCTTCCTCGAAGGAGCCGATCAGGTCCTGCCAGAGTTCCTTGTCGCTCGCGCGGCCTAGCAACTCGAAGATCCGGACCGGCAGCGCCTTGCCCTTCACCGCCACCAGGTCGAGTTCGCGGGAAAGAAAAGCGTCGCCCGCCGCGTCGCGCGTCGCCTCGCTGATGAGCAGGCTCACGCCGTAGTTCTTCGTCAGGCCCTCCAGGCGCGAGCCGAGGTTCACGTTGTCGCCCATCACCGTGTAGCTGAGGTGGGCGGCCGACCCCATGTTGCCCACCACCATGTCGCCGGTGTGCAGGCCGATGCCCGCCGCGATCTTCGGCCAGCCCCGGGCCATCCACTCCTCGCGGCGCTCCGCCAGCCTCGCGCCCATGTCGAGGGCCGCCGAACAGGCCGAAGCCGCGTGGTGCTCGGAGGCCACCGGCGCGCCCCACACCGCCATGATCGCGTCGCCGATGTACTTGTCGAGGGTGCCGTCGTGCTCGAAGATGATGTCGGTCATCTCGCCGAGGTAGACGTTGAGGACCTCGACCAGCGTTTCCGGCTCCAGCCCTTCGGAGATCGAGGTGAAGCCGCGGATGTCCGAAAACAGCACCGTGAGATGGGCCCGCGAGCCGCCGAGTTGGAGCATGTCCGGGTTCTCGCTCACCAGGCGGGCCAGCTCCGGATTGAGGTAGCGGCTGAAGGCCTCGCGGGTGCGGCGCTTCTCGAGGTCTACGGTCACGAAGTGGTGGACGCTGATCGCCATGTAGACCAGCGCGATGGCGACCAGGGGATAGACGATGCCGAGCGGCACCCCGGTGGCGAGGAAGAGCCACTGGCTGAGCCCCAGGTATGCTGCCACCAGGACTCCGCCCACCACCGCCGCGCCCACGCCGCGCAAGCGGCTGAGAGCCCACCCGAGCACCAGCACGCCGAAGAAGATGGCGCCGATCTCCACCAGCACCGTCCAGCGCGGCTGGTCGAGGAAATCGTCGCGCAGGACGTTGTCGAGAGCAGTCGCGTGGATCTCGACGCCGGGATAAACGCCGTCGAAGGCCGTCGCGCGGATGTCCCCCACCGCGGTGGCCGTTACTCCCACCAGCACCAGCTTGCCCCGCAGCAGTTCCGGATCCGACTTGCCCGTGAGCACGTCGCCGGCGGGCACGTGGCGGAAGGTGCGCCCCGGTCCGCGGAAGTTGAGCAAAGCCTGGCCGTCCTCGGCCACCGGGATCGCCTGCTTGCCGAGGTGCACGACTTCCACCCCGTAGTCCGCGATGCGCAGCCGCGGCTGGCGATCGGGCCAGGCCGCCGCCAGCATCGAAAGCGCCAGCGGCATCGCCATGCGTTCGCCGGAACGCACCACCATCGGCAAGCGGCGGAAATGGCCGTCGCCGGGATCCGGCAAGGTGTTGAAGTAGCCCGTCGCCCGGGCCGCCTCCGTCAGCATGGGCAGGTTGCTGACCACGGCTTTGGCGTGGGGCAGGTAGGATTCGCCGCCCTCGCCGGCCGCCCTGGCCTGGGACTGCACCGCGCCGTAGCTCGTCATGGCTTCATCGCCGTCGCCGGCGTGGGCACCCTCGGAGAAGTCGAAGAAATAGCCAAGCACTGCGCGTCCCGACTTCTTCACGGCGACGGCCAGGGCACGGTCCTCCGGGCTGCCGTCGGCCAATACGCGGGCCACCTGCTCCAGCGAACCCTTGTCCACGCGGTCGGCCAGGCCGCCGAGGTCCGGCACGGCCGTGGCCTCGGACTGCACGATGTCGAAGCCGACGACGAGGGGTTCGGCGGCATCGATACGCTCGAGGAGGGTAGCCAGCATGGTGCGCGACCACGGCCAGCGCCCCACCTGCTCGATGGCGGCGTTGTCCACGGCCACGATCACCACTTCGGTCGAGGCCGCCTGGGGTCCGCGAGCGATCAGGCGAAGGTCCACGGCCCGGGCGTCGAGCAGGTCCAGAGGGGTGATCCCGACAAAACGGATGACCGCCAGCGCGATGCCGCAGGCGACAGCGATCCGCATCGGGGTCAGCCGGAGTCTCGACGGGGCGGCAGGCATGAGGGGGCAGTGTAGCGGCGCACCGGAGGCTGCGTCCATCGCACGCGGGGCAGACAGCGACGGTTTGACGTGGGCGCGGAGCACGGGGCATCGTGGCCCCTTCGATCGGGCACGAGGGATGCCCGCAGGGGGGAAGGGAATGTCGAGAGCTATCATGGCCAGTCTGGTGGTGTCGGGAATCGTTGTCCTTGCGTCGTCGGCGTCGGCAACGCCGGTGCGCCTCGGGCGTACCGAGTCCCGCACGGACTACGTTTCGGCCGGCATCGGCGGCATCGGCAACGGCCCCGGCACTCTCACGGTTGCCGGCGTCGCCGGCAGCGTGCGCAAGGCCTTCCTCTACTGGCACGGTATCGACAACGGCTCCTCCCTGGCCGTGTACGACAACCCCACGATCAGCTTCGCCGGCGAGAACGTGACCGGCGTCAGCCTCGGCGACGCCGAGACCAACTGCTGGGGCAACGGCAGCAGCCGGGCCTTCTTCGCCGACGTCACCCGCCTGGTTGGCGGCAACGGCAGCTACCCGATCTCGGGCCTCAACGCCCAGGTCGGCCACAACGGCAACGGCGCTTCCCTGATCGTGCTCTTCAACGACGGCAACCCGGACAACGACAGCGACCTCGTCTTCTTCGAGGGCAACGACTCCGATTTCATCCTGACCGGGTTTCCTGCGGGCGACGCCAACGGCTGGACCGCCACCTTGGACAACATCAACTACACCGGGGGAACGGTCCTGGCCCAGATCCACGCTGGTGACGGGCAGTTCTTCGATGACGGAACGATTTCGTTCACCGGTGCCTCCACGGTCGACATCCCCGACACGACGCTGCTTTGGGACGGCAAGTCGGTGCCCAACGCCGGCTTCAGCCGCGCCGGCAACGACTCTCTCTGGGACATCCACACCTTCGACATCACCGCGGCCTTCGGCTCTCCAGGCATCCAGACGATCTCCTTCTCCGGCATGCTCACGACCGGCGACTGCCACAGCCTGGTGGCGATGATGCTCGACCTCGGCGCCGGCTCGGCCCCTTGCGGCAACGGCGTGCTCGACGATGGCGAAGAATGTGACCCGGCCGGCGGCGGCAACGAGGAGTGCGGCGGCGTCCAGACCTGCGTCAACGACTGCACCTGTGGCTGCACCAACGATTTCCAGTGCAACGACGGCACGGCCTGCACCATCGACTCCTGCGATGTCGAGACCGGGGCCTGCCTCTACGAGCCGGCCTGCGCCAGTGGGCCCGGCTGCACGGACACCTGCGACGAAGAGGCCGCCGCCTGCCGACTCTGCGGGCACCCCTTCAGCAACAACCGCTGCGTGGTCAACGCCGTGTTCGTGCTGCAGGCGGCCCTCGACCTTCGCGCTTGCGAGCTTTGCACCTGCGACGTGGACTCGAGCGGCACCGTCACCGCCACCGACGCCCTGCTCATCCTGAGGAGTTGCGCCGGGCTGGACGTGGACCTGCAGTGCACCATTCCCGAATCCACCACCACCACCACGTTCGCGCCCTAGCGCCCCCGGAGGATGCCTTGAGCCTCACCATCGCCACGACCCTCGTCCGCCTCTTCCTTGCTGCGACGGCCCTGGCTGTGGTGGTGCTGCCCCCGACCGACGCCTACGCGATCTGCGGCGACGGCAATTTCGAGGACGGGGAGGAGTGCGACGACGGCAACAACCTGGACGGCGACTGCTGCGACAAGGACTGCCAATTCGATCCCGCCGAGTCCGCGTGCGACGACGACGGCAACCAGTGCACCGGCGACTTCTGCAACGGGGAAGGGACCTGCATCCATTTCATCTTCCAGGGCGCCGAGTGCGACGACGGCAACAGCTGCACCATCGGCGAGACCTGCAACTCCGACGGCATCTGCAGCTTCGACATTGTGGAGGAGGACCAGACCCCCTGCAGTGACGACGCCCTTTGCGGCAGCAAGGGCCTCTGCTTCAGCGGACAGTGCCTCGGGGATCCGGCCGACTGCTCCGTCTTCAACAGCGCCTGCAACGTCTCCAACTGCAACGTCGACAACGGCCTCTGCGAAACCACGCAGCGCGAGGACGGCACGGTCTGCGACAATCCCAGCACCTGCACCGACCCCGGCCAGTGCGAGAACGGCGAGTGCATCCAGCCGCCCACCGACTGCTCCGATTTCGCCGACGCCTGCCACGACGCCTTCTGCGACGTGGAGGCCAACGGCTGCTACGCCGTCCAGAAGGAAGACGGCACCCCCTGCGACGACACCAACGGCTGCACCGATGCCGGCAACTGCAAGGCGGGCACCTGCGAGACCTCGCCCAAGGACTGCTCCTCCTTCGCCGACCAGTGCAACGACGCAGGCTGCGACCAGAAGTCCGAGGAAGGCTGCTTCAGCACTCCGAAGGCGGGTAATCCCGCCTGCAACGACGGCAACCTCTGCACCACGGGCGACACCTGCGGCCTGGGGGAGTGTACGGGCGCACCCGTGGACTGTTCCGCCTTCGAGGACGACTGCAACAGCGCCTTCTGCAACCCGCAGACCGGCCAGTGCGGGACGCTGGCCGCGGACAACGGCACGCCCTGTGATGACGGCGATCCCTGCACAACGGGGGAGCAGTGCGACGACGGCGAGTGCGTCGGCGACCCCGTGGACTGCTCGGCCTCGGCCGACGCCTGCAACTTCGGCATCTGCAACGGCGACACCGGCCAGTGCGAGAAGCAGCCGAACCCGCAGGCCCTCACCTGCAGCGACGACAACCTCTGCACCACCGGCGACCAGTGCGACGACGGAGCGTGCGTCGGCACGCCGACGGACTGCTCCGGCCAGGACGGCGCCTGCACCATCGGCGTCTGCAACGGCGATACCGGCGGGTGCGAAGCCGATCCCGTCGAGGACAGCACTGGTTGCAGCGACGGCAACCTCTGTACCACCGGCGACCAGTGCACCAGGGGCCTGTGCCTCGGCGACGCGGTGGACTGCTCGGCCGAGAACGGCTCCTGCATCGTCGGCACCTGCAACCCGGACACCGGCCAGTGCATCGGGGATCCGGTGGAGGACGGCAGCCCTTGCAGTGACGGCGACAACTGCACCCAGAGCGACGAGTGCAGCGGCGGCACCTGCGTCGGCGACCCCATCACCTGCAAGCCTCCTCTCGACCCTTGCCAGCAGAGCAGTTGCGATGCGGGCAGCGGCGAGTGCGTGCTCGCCGACGCGGAGACGGGAACGCCCTGCGACGACGGCGACGCCTGCACCACCGACGACGAGTGCACGACGGGCCAGTGCGGCGGCACACCCGTGGACTGCTCCGACCTGACCGACGACTGCAACACCGGCGTCTGCACCGGCCAGGGCGGCGAGTGCGTGGCGACGCCGAAGCCCAACGACACCCCGTGCAACGATGGCGCCTTCTGCACCGCCACCGACACCTGCGCGGCCGGAGTCTGCACCGGCACCGGCGACCCCTGCGCCGGCGGCGCCGAGTGCGCCGACACCTGCAACGAGGGCGCCGACACCTGCAACGAGGCCTCGGGCACCGCCTGCACGGACGACGGCAACCCCTGCACGGAAGACACCTGCGACGGCCAGGGAACTTGCGGCTCGGGGAACGTGGAAGGCCCCTGCGACGACGGCCTCTTCTGCACCACCAACGACCGCTGCGAGGGAGGCCTGTGCGTGGGCGACCCCACCTGCCCACCGACGGAAGCCTGCGGCGACACCTGCAACGAGGAAGAAGACGCCTGCCGCATCTGCGGCAAACCCTTCAGCAACGAGCGCTGCGTGGTCAACGCAGTCTTCGTGCTCCAGGGCGCCCTCGACCTGCGCGAGTGCGAGCTGTGTACCTGCGACGTGGACTCCAGCGGCACGGTAACCGCCACCGACGCCCTGATGGTCCTGAGAACCTGCGCCAAACTCCCGACCCAGCTCGAGTGCCCCGAGCCCACCGCCTCCACAACGACGACGACGTTCGCGCCGTAGCTGGGGTTGGTATCGGTCGGGGCCGGAAGACGCAGCACCCGTGTCTTGGAGAGAGCGGGCCGGAAGACCTGGCACCCGTATCTCGGAAGCTGAGGGGTCGTAGGCCGTATCTTGGAGGTCGGGGGCTGGGGGTGTGCGTGCGGGCGTCTCCGCAGCGAGCGAAGCGAGCGAGGACTAGCCCGCACGCACACCCCCAGCCCCCGACCGATACCACCCCAGCAAGAAAACTCAGTCCGGCAGGTGCTGCTCCGAGGGATCGTCCCGGTGGTAGCGCAGGTAATCCTCGATGGTAGCCAGCTTGGTCATGTCGCGGATGCGATCGACGTAAAGCACGCCCTGCAGGTGGTCCAGCTCGTGCTGGAAGACCGTCGCCAGGAAACCCTCGGCCTCGATCGTGCGCTCGATCGCATCCTCGTCCAGGTAGTCCACGCGGATGCGGCGCGGCCTTTCGACGAAGCCGCGCAGGTTCGGCACCGACAGGCAGCCTTCCCAGAAACCCTGCTCGCCCGGGTCGAGCACCGTGATGCGCGGATTCAGGAAAACGCGCTGCCCAAAAGGCTCCTGCCCCGGGTAGCGGGCCGACTCCGGATCGATCTCGATGACCGCCGCCTGCACCGACTCGCCGACCTGGGGCGCAGCGATGCCGATGCCCTGCTCGTGGTGCATGGTTTCCACCATGTCCTCGAGAAGGCGCCGAAACGGCGCCGAGTGGATCTCCGAAGGAGAAAGGTCACGGGCCACCTGCCGGAGGAGCGGGTTCCCGATGGTCAGGACGGGTCGTATGGCCATGGCGTTTCCTGCAGCCGGCGGGCTGTCCTGCCCCGAATGGACCGGAACGGCTTCGCGCTCAAATGACGCCGCCGCGAATGCCGGCCGCCGGCTGGGCAGCCGGCATCTCGTCCGTCCTCGGCAACGCAAGGCGCGGGTCCAGCCAGGTGAGGATGCGGTCGTTCTCCTCGCGGGGATAGGTGTGCGAGAGGTCCTCGATCACGCGCAGGGTGAGATCGGCGCCGGCCGCGACGAGCTGCTCGGCAGCCATCTCGGCCGTCTCCACCGGGAACATCCAGTCGAGGCGCCCGTGCACCAGCCAGATCTTGCGACCCGACGCGCGCGCCAGGTTGCCGCCCACCTGGTTGGCCGGATGCAGCACGCCCGATACCGGCGCCAGGTGCGTGAAGGGAGAATCCTCGGACAGCCCTTCGAGCAGCGTGTAAGTGGCGCCGTCGGAAAGTCCCGTCAGCAGCACGCGGCTGCGATCCACGCGCCAGCGCCCGGAAATGTAGCCAACCATCGCGCGCAGGTTACGCGAGTCCTGGTCGGGCCCCATCAGCGACCACGTCGGTCCCTGCGCAGTGGGAGCAGCCAGCAGAAAACGCCGGCCGCGAGCCTCGCGCAGCCAGCTCCACAGGAAGTCGCGGCCGCTGCCCGAGCCTCCGTGCAGGGCCACCACCAGCGGCCAGGCTTCGCTGCCGTCGTAACTCTCGGGAACGTAGAGGCAGAAGCCGCCGCGCACGTCGGCCCCGCGCTCGCCGCCGCTGTGATGGAGACCGACGCTGATGCCTTCGGGCGGCGTGCGCTCCAGATCCGCGAGGCGATCGTGGAAAGGGGCCTCCACGAAGTAGCGCGACAGGGGCGGAAAGCGGTGCAGGCCGTAGAGCGATTCGAGGGCGCGGCAGAAGGTGCGCAGGCTCGCGAGCATCTTGACGATGGCTTCCTGGGGACCTGCCGAGGCCAGGAACATCTCCAGGGACTGCCGTGTCAGCTCGGCGCCGTCGCCGAAGCGCGCGTGGAAGGCGGCCAGCTGCACCGGCGGCGTCGCAGCGCGATACACCGCCAGCGCTCGTTCGAGTTCGGCGAAATGCGGAGCCAGCGCACTTCGCAGCTGCGGGATCTCGGGCGGATGCAGGTAGCGTGCGGCAGCTTCGAGAGCGCCGAGGGCCGTGAGCGTCGCGACTCCGGTGGAGCTCAGCGCATCCTGGTAGTCGTCGGCGATATGGACCATCATTCGCTCGGGAAAACCATAGGGTTCGCGGATAGTCGCGAAACCTGAAGGCCGTCCGGGCGTCAACCTACGGGATGGCCCGAGTCCGTGGAAGGGTATCGCGCAAGGCCCGCCGCCTGCGGGGCGAAGCGATCCGGCTCGCGGGCGCGCTAACCCGGTGCTAATCGAAAGCCGGACCGAGACCTCCTCCATGCTGAAGAAGCGCCTACCCCACGCCGCATCGAACGCGCTGCGGCAAAGCGGCCCCTGCATGGCCGCCCTCCTCGTCGTCCTCGCCTTTCTGGCTCCGACCGCGAGGGCGGCGGGCGTGGCCTGGGCCCAACCCGTCGTTTCGGCCAACGTCTCGGCCGAACTCCTCAGCGAGCAGGAGACCATCCGCCCCGGCGAGCCCTTCACCGTGGGCGTGGCCCTGAGACCGGCGCCGGGCTGGCACACCTACTGGCAGAACCCCGGCGACAGCGGCTATCCGACCACGGTGGAGTGGACCCTCCCCGCCGGCCTGAAGTCCGGGGATCTCGAGTGGCCCCATCCCGTCCGCCTCGGCATGCCGCCCCTCGTTACCTACGGCTACGAAGGCGACGTCCTGCTGCTGGCCCGCCTCGAAGCTCCGGCCTCCCTGCGCGCCGGTTCCCACGTGGATCTCGTCGCGAAGACCCGCTTCCTTTCCTGTCGCGAGGACGCCTGCATCCCCGGCAAGGCCGCACTGTCGCTGCGCATCGCCGTCGAGAACACGCCGCCGCATCGCGACTCGCGCTGGAGCGAGGCCTTCGACGCCGCGCGTGCGCGCCTGCCGCGCAGGCTGGAGGGTTGGAGGGCGACCGCTGCCGAACAGGAAGGGCGCATCCGCATCGAGGTTGTCGCGCCGGGTTTCGCGCGGCCTTCGACCACCGGCATCCAGGTTTATCCGATGACGGCCAACATCCTGGACGCATCGGCCCAGACGTCGGTTACCGCGACCGAGGCCGGCTTCGTCATCGAGGCGCCCTGCGACGAGAAGGCCGAGCCTCTGCCCGAAACGCTGGGGCTGGTGCTCGTGGCCGAAGGCGGCTGGGACGCCGCCGGTGGCGTGCATGCGCTTCGCGTCGATGCCCAGCGCATCGGAGGGCCGCCGGCGGCGGCCGGCGTAGTCGGCGATTCGAAAGCGGAGATCGGCGCAGGCGGAGCGGTCGCTTCGGCCGAACTCGACGCCGCTGCGGCGTCGCCTGAAGCAGTGCGCACGGCAGAGCCCGCCGTCGGCGGGACAAACAGCCTGCCGGCAAGCGCTTTGCCCGGATCCGCCGTCGTCGCCGGCGTGACTTTCTGGGTGGCCATCGGCCTGGCCTTCCTTGGCGGCCTCGTCCTCAACCTCATGCCCTGCGTGTTCCCGGTTTTGTCGCTGAAGGTCCTCGGATTCCTCCACGTCGCCCACCACGAGGCCGCGCTGGTCCGTCGCCACGGCTACGCTTTCGCCGCCGGCGTGCTCGTGTCGTTCTGGGTGCTGGCGGGGCTGCTGATCGCGCTGCGCGCTGCGGGCGGAGCGCTGGGATGGGGCTTCCAGCTCCAGGAACCGCTCTTCGTCGCGGCCATCGCCGCGCTGCTGACGGCGATGGCCCTCAATCTCTTCGGCGTCTTCGAGTTCGGCTCCTCGCTGTCGGGCGCTGTCGGTCGTTTCGATTCGGAGTCGGGCTACCGGGGATCCTTCCTGAGCGGGGTGGTCGCCACGGTGCTCGCCACGCCCTGCTCGGCTCCCTTCATGGGCACGGCGATCGGTTTCGCGCTGGCCCAGCCGGCCATCGTTTCGCTGGCCGTCTTCACTTCGCTCGGCGCGGGCATGGCCGCGCCCTACCTCGTGCTGTCCTGCGTTCCCGCCTTGCTGCGCCGCCTGCCGCGGCCCGGCCCCTGGATGGAGACGTTTCGCCAGTTGATGGCCTTTCCGTTGCTGGCCACGGTGGCGTGGCTGGTGTGGGTGTTCGGTCAGCAGGCCGGCAACGACGGCGTGCTGCGCCTGATGCTGGCCCTGCTGCTCGGGTCGATGGGTGCGTGGGCCCTCGGGCGCTTTCGCGACGGCCACGCGCATTTCTTTGCGCGTGCCTTCGGCGGCGCCTGTATCGTGGGCGCCGTGTTGCTGGTGGCGCTGGCCGCCTCGCCGTCGCCCACGTCGTCGATGGCCGACACCGTGCACGCGGATGGAGTGGAGTGGCTGGCCTGGGACCCGGAAGCCATCCCGCGCCACCGCAGCGAGGGACGCGTGGTCTTCGTCGACTTCACCGCCGACTGGTGCCTGTCGTGCAAGGTGAACGAGCGCGTGGCTCTGACCGGCGAGGAGTTCGCCGAGTCGATCCGCGCCCACTCGGCCATCGTGATGAAGGCCGACTGGACCCGTGCCGACCCGCGCATCACCGAAGCGCTGGCCGCCTTCGGGCGCAGCGGCGTGCCGCTGTACGTGGTCTATCCCCGCGACCCGGCCCGCGAACCCATCGTGCTGCCCCAGCTCCTCACGCCGGCCATCGTGCGCGCGGCCCTCGACAGCGCGGCGGCCTGACTCCGTCTCCCTTTTGAACCGGCGGCCTGCGGCCGCCTGTTGGTCAGAGCTTGAGCACCTTCATGGCGTTCTCGCGCAGGAACTTCGGCCACACGTGGTCGCGGAAGGGTACCTCGGGCATGTCCTTGAAGATCCTTTCCAGGCT
The DNA here is from genome assembly GCA_046260515.1 of Binatia bacterium. GTDB lineage: Bacteria > Desulfobacterota > Binatia > UBA1149 > CAITLU01 > DATNBU01. Next base: position 24,667 of record JBHEPB010000041.1, on the reverse strand, counting down.
GAGCCCCATCGGGAAATAGCCGGCGTACAGGATCTTGTCGGCCCCGCGCGTGTTGGCGAAGTCCACGATGTCTTTCGGGTAGTGCCGGGGCGCGAAGGCGCTCGTCGAGTAGTAGAGGTTGGGGTACTTGAGCATCAGCTTCACCATCAGGTCCGTCCACGGCTCGCAGCCGTGGCGGGTCACGAAGCGAAGCTCGGGGAAGAACCAGCACACCTCGTCGATGAGCGACACGTCCTGGCACATCATCGGCACGCGGGGGCCGGGCACGCCCGCGCAAACGAAGATGGGGATGTCCAGGTCGATGCAGGCCGCGTAGATGGGGAAGAACTTCTTGTCGTTGATCGGGACCTGGGGCACGCAGCCCGCGGGGAAGGCCGTGGCAGCCTTGACGCCGAACTCGGAGACAGCATTGCGAAGCTCGCGCACCCCTTCCATCCCAAGGTTCGGATTGACCGCGAAGCTGGGGATGAAGCGCGTCGGGTGTTCCTTGAGGGCGCGAGCGCCCAGCGGGTTGCCGAAGCGCACGCTGATCATCGCCTTCTCGATGCCGTGCTTGTCCATCTCGTCGAGCGCGATGCCGATGTAGTCGTCGGAGTCGCGCACCGTGGGGATGGACTTGAACATGTACTCGGCCGGCATCTTGAACATCTCGCGGCTTTCCTGGTCCATGAGCAGGGGCTTCATGAAGTCGTACCAGGTGCCGCGGTCGTCCGTGGGCAGCTCGAGCATGAGGTCGATGACGCCGATTCCGTTCGGCATGGCCATGGGCGGGCTCCTTCGGGAAACGTCTGCGATCCGCGCACGAAAGAGGCGGGACCTGCCCTATGGGGCGCCGGAACCTAAACGACATTTCGACTTCTCACAAGACGAAGCTAGTCTGCCGCCACGGCGCCGGGAAGAGAGCTTCCCGGCAGGGCAGCTTGGCCACAGGAAGGACGACATGACGACATCCCTCTCTACTGGAGCATCGAACGCCGAGCAGATCGCCTACTGGAACGAGGTGGGCGGCCCGAAATGGGTGCGCTACCAGGCGCTGCTCGACCACCAGCTCGACGCCATCGGACACACGACCATGGAAGCCGCCGCCTTTCGCAGCGGCGACGCCGTGATCGACGTGGGCTGCGGCTGCGGCTCGACCACGCTGGAGATCGCCTCGCGCGTGAACCCCGGCGGCCGGGCCACCGGCATCGACATCTCCCGCACCATGCTCGAACTGGCCCGCGACCGGGCCCGCGCCGCCGACATCGACAACGCCGCCTTCCTGGAGGCCGACGCCCAGGCCCACGACTTCCAGCCCGAATTCGACGTGCTCTTCTCCCGCTTCGGCGTCATGTTCTTCGACGACCCGACGCGGGCCTTCACCAACCTGCGAAGGAGCCTCAAGCCCGGCGGCCGCCTGGCCTTCGCCTGCTGGCAGGCCATGCACCGCAACCCCTGGATGACGGTGCCGATGATGGCGGCCCTCAAGCACGTCACGATAGACGCCCCGCCCAATCCCGAAGCCCCGGGGCCCTTCGCCTTCGCCGACGCCACGCGCGTGGACAGGATTCTTGGCGAGTCCGGCTTCAAGGGCATCGACATCGCCGGCGTGGACGTGGTCCTCACCGTCGGAGGCGGCGGCAGCGCCGAAGAGGCCGCCGACTTCCTAGTCGAGCTGGGTCCCCTCAGCCGCCTGATGGTGGACGCCCCGCCCGAGCTTCGCCACACGGTGACCCGCGAAGTCCGTGACGCGATCGCCGGCCACGCAGGCCCCGACGGCGTGAAGATGGCCGGCGCCGTCTGGATCGTGACGGCCAAGGCGTGAGTGGCAGGGCGCGGCGCCTGGCTCCCGCGGCCGTGCTGGTCGCAGTCGTCGCCGCGCTACTGCTGCCCTGGCCGCGAGAAATCATGCTGACCGCTTTCCAGCGACGCTTCCTCTACTTCCCCATCCGCGACTTCATCGCCGCGCCCGCCGACTACGGCTTCGAGCGCGAGGACGTGCAGCTGCGCACGGAGGACGGCCTCAGCATCCACGCCTGGTGGCTGCCGGCTCCCGGCGCCGAAAGGACCGTGCTCTTCCTGCACGGCAACGCGGGCAACGTCTCGTACTGGGTGGAAGCCGCGACGGTTTTTCGCGAAGTGGGATGGAACACGCTGCTGCTCGACTACCGCGGCTACGGCCGCAGCGAGGGCGAACCGACCGAGGAAGGGACCTACCTGGATGCCAAGGCCGCCTGGCGTCACTTGAGCGTCGACCGCGGCATCGATCCGTCGCGCATCCTCGTAGTGGGCCGCTCCCTCGGCGGCGGCGTGGCGACGTGGCTGGCGGAGCATCATCCGGTAGCGGGGCTGGTGCTGGAGGCGACGTTCACTTCGATCGCGGACGTCGTGGCTACGGTGATGCCGGTGCCGGGGCTGCGCAGTTTTGTTCGGCTCGGGTATCCGAGCTTGGAGAGGATGCCGAGACTCTCGGCGCCGCTGCTGGTAGTGCATGGGCGCGGTGACGAGCTTGTGCCGTTTTCGCATGGGCAGGCGCTGTTCAACGCGGCGGGTGGGCCGAAGCACTTCGTGGAATTGCGGGGTGGGCATAATGATGCGTTTGCGGTGAGCAGGGGGGAGTACGTGGCGGCGCTGCGCGGGTTTGAGGGGAGGTTTGGGCGGGAGTGAGGGTTGTTCTGGAGGGCGGGCCGGGACGCATTGTCGAGGGTCGCGGGGCGGGATACTTGGAAGTCAGCCGCAATTTGGGATTTGCCCGAGCCTCGCGGAACGGAGTATCTTGTCGCCATGACGACCGCGCTTCAGAAGGCATTCGAGATCGCCTCCAAGCTGCCCATCCAGCAGCAGGACGAACTCGCGGAAGCGATTCTCGAGGAACTCCGCGCTGAAGAGGCTTTCGACGCAGCGATCGCCGGTTCTCTTCCGACTCTGGAGCGCCTCGCAGAGGAAGCCCTCCGCGAGCACCGCGCGGGCCTGTCGAAGCCACTAGATCCCGACGCACTATGACTTCGCGGACCACCGCGAGATTCCGCGCCGCGTTGGCGGCACTCCCAGCCCAGGTGCGTCGTCGAGCGCGACATGCCTACCGGCTGTTCCGAGACGACCCCTCCCATCCTGGGCTGCAGTTCAAGCGCGTCCACCCGACGCTCCCGATCTACTCTGCTCGCATCGGGCTCGGCTACCGCGCGGTGGCGACGCTCGACGGACAGGACGTCGTTTGGTTCTGGATTGGGACGCACCCTGAATACGAGCGATTGTTACGCCAGCTGTAGAAGTGGCGACGGGCGATTCGCTTGACCGGTCGGGCGGTCGCATGCGGACCTGAAGTCTTGCGTGGGCCGCGACCGCCGATTATTTCAGTCGTTGTCTTCCTCGACCTGCTTGCGACTGGCCTGCTCCTCAAGAGGTAATCGCGGATCCACAGAATCTGGGTCTGGCGGACATCCAGGCTTGCCTCCGCTACGCCAGCCGTAGGCTCGATCATCCCGTGCCTGCCGCGTGAAGATCTGGATCGCCACGGCCCGCCCGCCCTGGCGACGCAGCTCCGGGGCAAGTTCACGGCTGGGGTGGCTGCGTGAATGCGGCCATCTGTGACGTGAGGCACTGAACTCGGCGGCGGACACCGGCCGCGGGGCATGGCCTCTGCCGCTGGACCTATGGCGTGGCACATCGCAGGGTTGGGCTTGCTCGGGCTGCGGCGGGACGCAATATACGCAGCTGGCCGCGGTGTATCGCGGCGTATCGCGGAGATATTGAAGGACAAATCGGGCGGGATATTGGGAAGTTAGCCGGAGGAGCAATCTGAGCAAGAGCCCGCTCGGCTACCGAAGCGGCGTAGCCCGCAACTTTGCTGTCACAACGGCCTGTTTCCGAGCGACCTGAGTATGGACCGACTAATAGACGAGCTCATCAAACTCCTCCCCAAGGGCCTCGCTCGACGGACGGTCGGGCTAATGATTCTCGTGGTACTCATCGGGAGCAACGTCTACGCGTTCTGGAAGATTGACGAGTTGTCCTTGGAAAAATCCCATTTAGAGGAAGTACTTGCGCCCTTCCAAGCAGCAGCAATCAGAGCATTCCCGGGAGTCGCTGAATCGGAGGCTTTCTTGGAGCTTACTCAGCGAGTCGAGAAGCTTGCCCAGCAACTCGAATCATCTAGATCCCAGGATCTACTCGCCCAAGTCGAGAACTGCTTTACGGAAACGGCCCTCAACACCATGGCCTTGGAGGCGTTGTCGAACGCAGAGATGGGAACCAGTTCAATGCTCGCCCCCGAAGATTCAGCCTGTGGATCGCTCTCCGAGAACCCGTCGGCGCCGGCCAACGTGCGGGCAACGCTCAAGCTCAATAGTGTAGATATCGGCAAAGCCAAGAACTGGTTCGAGGCCCTTCGGACCGCCTGCTCACGCGGTGGAATGACGGAAAACAACGTGAAGACCGCTCGCGAAATCGCCAGTGGGATCCTTCAACGAACGGGACGGCTCAAGTCACTTCTTGCGGACTATCTGGAAAGGAACGCCCGACCGCTGCCTGTAGTGGAGGCGAAGGAGGACGGTCGTCATTTGGTCGGGATGTGCAGTCCGCAGAAGTGGCCCGACGAGTAGTGCCAAGAATCACCTCCGTGCCATCTCAGATCGAAACGCAATCGGAAGTGTATAGTCGCATGGATACAGTGCATGTCGTCTCACTCACTCAACCAGACGGCCGGTCGCGTGCCGCAGCGCGGGCTGGCGACAGTAGCGCGCGGCCGGCCACATCAGTCTAGCAGGCCCTGAACCTCCGGAGCATGCACGTGAACTTTGAATCCTTCTGGGCGGACATTCTGGCCACTCTTGTTGGCGGCGTAGTGTTGGCGGTCTTGTTCTTCTGGTTCCGTGAAAAGATCGTCCCCTTCCCGAACATCACAGGGCGCTGGCACTTCGAAATGCGCACCACCAGTACGTCTTATAATCCCTACCAAGACATGACTCTCCGGTACATCGCCATGCTGTGGCGCGAGGGAGATCGAGTCGAGGGAACGGTGGAAAAGATATACGAGAGCTCTACGACCGGTGTGCGGCATTTCGATGGAACCCAACGCACTAGAGGCAAAGTCCAAGGCTACATTGAGAAGAACTATTTCGGGAAGGACAAACTCTTCCTACACGTCACCGAAGATGGCCACGGGCGCGTATCCACCAACTTCTACGAACTCGTGGCGAACGCAGACACGGTACTGAACGGCAGCTTTACTTCGATGATTGCCAACCAATCGGGCACCGCCAGATGGCAAAGAAGCGACTTCTAAAGCTCATCTTTTGGGCGATGTCTGCGCCACAACTTGCCATGTCCAGATGGATGGAGGGCCTATCCTCTGGAACGTTCAGGTCAGACTTGGGACGTTGCCTAGACTACGTCGACCGACACCAAAATTCGGTGCCTCCCGTACTTATTGATGCGTTGGTGGCAGCAGAAGATCATCGCAGCGAGTATCACCGCGGCGTTGACCCAATCGGAATGTTTCGTGCCTTATGGGTACGTATTTTCTCCGGACACGTCCAGGGCGCAAGCACCATCGAGCAGCAGTTCGTGAGGGTTGTAACCGGGCGCTATGAACGCACACTTCTCCGCAAGCTCCGAGAGCAGCTGTTGGCAATCGCCCTCGCGCGACACCGTGGAAAGAGAGCAATCGCATCAGCGTATTTGGCGATCGCCTTCTACGGCAGCGGCTGCAGTGGTCTCGCGGGTCTGAAGGCTAGGTTTGGTCCGCACCTTGACGAGATCGGTGAGCGACAGGCGCTCAGGTTTGTCTCGCAACTCAAATACCCCCGCCCATGGCGGCCTGGTGTGCCTTGGCACGAACGAATCAATGCAAGGACCGAGGCACTCTGGGAGCGTCGCGGAAGGGCAGCCAACCCTTCGCTTGAGCGGACGCGCAGCAGCATAACGCCCCCACCCTTCCCGGGTTCGTTGCCCGCTCCGTGGCGCCACAACGCTGCGCGCCGCCCAACTCAAGTGTTAGCCAGGGACGTTTAGTTATGGCGCTCATTGAACGACTTGCGCAGAGATTCATCGATCTCGAAGCTCAGTTGGGCGCAATCGCGTGGCGCCGCGATGAACATCTTCACTACCGGTATTCATCAGGGGAAGAATGGCGTAGCTGGGCGTCAAGCGCCATGCACCTCATCGCTTTAACCTTTGGAGAAGGTTCTGTTCATTTCGCCAACTTCAAGGGTGCCTACGACAAATGCACCGGCCGTGAGTACGAGATCGCTGATTTAGTCGGTGTCTTTCGCGCTGCTGCGGCCGACTATCGTGGTGGCTACTCAACTTCCGTCGAGGCAACTATTTCTGGAGAGGTCCTCGGGGACTTCTTGGGAATGGCCAAGATCTCGCTGGCAGACGGCCATAAGGATGTGGCTGCCGTTCTCGCATGCGCTGCACTTGAAGACTCGCTAAAGCGATTTGCTCGCCTCAACGGCCTAGATGTCGATGATAAAGTGATGCAGGAAGTCGTTTCCGCGCTTAAGGCGAAGAGGCTCGTCAGCGGTGCACAGAAATCGCTCCTGGAGGTAATGCCTAAGATTCGGGATGCTTCGATGCATGCGAACTGGGATAGGATTCAAGACACCGACGTCGCGAGCGTGATCGGCATGGTCGAGCAACTGCTATTGAGCAAGTTCGCTTAGATTGCCTACGCCGTGATTTGGCCTATACGAATCGCCGAACGCTCTCTCGTGGTTTTTCGCCGCAACATCGGCGCTGACGTCGGCCTACGCTTTCTATCGGCCCACAGGGCGTGTTCCATAACATTTCACTCAACTGGAAGGCGATGCCGCGTGGTTGGCTATCGGACACACCGGCGAACTCCGCCTGGACGAGAAATGAACCAACTCCTCCCCATCTTCGAGCACCGCGCTCAACCCCTCATTCCTCTGCGCCAGTTCCTCGTGCGCCTGGCCCACAGCGGAGCCGTCGCCCTTGTGCTGATCGCCGTCTCGCTGGGCATCGGGATGGTGGGCTATCACGTGCTGGAGGGCCTCAGCTGGATCGATGCCTTCCTGGACGCCTCCATGCTCCTCGGGGGCATGGGCCCCGTTCACCCTCCCGTGACGTTCGGTGGGAAAGTCTTCGCCGGCCTGTACGCGCTGTACTGCGGCCTGGCGGTCATCTTCGCCGCCGGCGTGATCCTGGCGCCGGTCGCGCATCGCCTCCTCCACCGCTTTCACATCGAGAGCGACGAGTCCTGAGAGCGTCCCAGGCGCCGGCGAAAGCATCGCGGCGCCGGCGCTCAGATGCGCGCGGCAATCCCCTCCGTCACCTCCCAAAGCCTCTCCGCCATCGCCGCATCCCGCCCATGGCGCGAAGACCGTGCCACATTGCAGTCGGCAAAATACTCCCCGTTGACGCCCGCCAGCGACGGATGCGTCGTCACATAGCACTGGGTCGCCGCGCCCTGGGGAATGCTCTTCATCGCAACGACCGCAGCCACCGGGAACAGCACGCGGGCGACGATGTTCATGTGCCGTCCGAGATTGGTGGCGATGACGCCCGGATGAAGTGAATTCGCGGTCCGCGATGAGCCCTCGAAGCGGCGGGCAAGGGAACGCGCGAACAACAGGTTCGCCAGCTTCGACTGGCCGTAGGCCGTCCAGGGCCGGTAGCCCTTCTCGAAAGACAGGTCGTCGAACTGGATCCCCACCTTGGGCGCCATGTTGTGGGCGTCGCTCGACAGCATCACCACCCGGCCGGTGGGGGTCAGCTGGTCCACCAGCCCCATCACCAGCAGGAAGTGCCCGATGTGGTTGGTGAAGAACTGCAGTTCCTGGCCGTGGCGAAGCTCGCGCTTGGGCAGGGCCATGATGCCGGCGTTGCAGAGCACGGCATCCAGCGGCTCGCCGATGGCCCGGACCCTCTCCACGCAGGCGCGCACCGAATCGGGGTCGGAAAGCTCGCAGGCCAGGGGAACGGCATCGCTGCCGAAGCCGCGGCAGGCCTCGGCGGCCTTCTGCTCGCTGCGCGCGGCGCCGAAAACCTTCGCGCCGCGCATGGCCAGCACCGTGGCGCTCTTCTGGCCGAGGCCGGAGCCGACTCCGGTGATGAGGATCCTCTTGCCGCGAAGGTCGAGCCCTTCGGTGACTTCCTCGGCGCTCGAAGCATAGCCGTGGCCGCTGGCTCCGCGCCGGCCCTTCACGATGGAAACGAGGGACATGGGGAACCTCCGCGCAAACCTGGGTTGGAGGGCGGGAAAAGAATCCGTCTAGTCTTTCCAGGGCACCGCGAGCCCCATGTCTTCGAGCTTGGCCTCGCACTCGGCGCGTTCGCGGTTGGTCTTGAGCCCCTTCTCCCCGCGCTCGAGCCAGCCGAAACCCTTGGCCGCCTCGAGGGCAGCCTCCTTGCCGCCCGTCGACACCGCGCGGATCACCGCCTGCTCCAGGCGCGTCAGCCCCACCGAGTGGAACTGGTAATCCTTGAAGGCCTCCCACGCGAAGGGACACCACTTGGCGACGATCTGCTCGCCGATCACGGTGGCGTAGTCGCGGATCTCCAGCTGGGCATGCGAGTCCATGCGCAAGCGCAGGAAGTGCAGCAAATTGTGCAGGTCCGTCTTCCAGTACGCTTCGGTGTAGGTGGACAGCGGCAGATCCTTGCGGGCCTGCTCGCGCGCCACGCCAAGATCGAGGCGCTCCTGGTAGATGGAGCGTGCGAAATCCTGCAACTCCGTCTCTCGTGCGGTCAGCATGGCACCCTGCACGGTGTCAATGCTTCCGGAACTCCCTTGACGATTGTCGCTCGACTGTCCGCGCCACTCGTTCTCTGCCGTGCGCTGCGAGGCATCGATGGCAATCGAATAACGTGTGGACATCTCATTGGTAGAGGCCGTGCGATGTCGAATCCACTGCCGCCAGCAGTCCATCGGCACGCGCACGTGCAGCTTGATCTCGCACATCTCGAAGGGCGTCGTGTGCCAGTGGCGCATCAGGTAGCGGATGAGTCCGCGGTCCTCGTGCAGCTTGCGCGTGCCGCGTCCGTAGGAGACGCGGGCGGCCTGCACGATGGACTCGTCGGCGCCCATGTAATCGACCACGCGCACGAAACCGTCGTCGAGCACCTTCAGCGGCACCCCGAGAATCGCATCGAGGGCCTCGACCTGGGGACGGCCGATCCGGCCGGTCTCCTCACTCATTTCCACCACCTCTTCATCGAAAGTCGGCGGAGCCTACCCTTGACCGCCCCGCGTCGGAAGCGGCGCCTTGCACAATGTCCGCCGCGAGGCCGATGCGACGCTCCGGCCGGCGACGAAAAACGCATCAGGATCCCAGCGACGTCCCCGGCACGGCGCTTTCCTGCACGCCCCGGGCCCAGGGTGTTGACGGAGCGCCACCGCGCGTGATCCTTACAGCGGGCGCGCTGTTCGGCCTCTCGCCACCGCCGGATGCCCCGGCCACCGAACGCCAGCGCAGCCCTGTCGTCTCCAGGAGGACCACCATGACCACCGATCTCTGGATGCTCGTCTTTTCGGCCGTGTTCTGCCTGATGATTCCCTACTTCGGCATCGTCGCCCTGATGACGATGCCCGGAGGGCCGGCCTGGGGCTTCGGCAATCGCGACTCCGCCTTCGAGGTTCCCGGCTGGATGGAGCGCACGCGCCGCGCTCATGCCAACACGGTGGAGAACCTGGTGCCCTTTGCCTGCCTCGTGCTGGCGGCCCATCTCGGCGGCAAGGCCGACGCGACTACGGCCCTCGGCGCCCAGATCTTCTTCGTCGCCCGGGTGGCCTACGTGGGCGTCTACATGGTCGGCATTCCCTACGTTCGCACGGCGGTGTTCGGTGTCGCTATGCTCGGCGACATCCTGATCCTGACGCGCATCCTCGGCTGAAACGCGGCACGGGATGCCGCCGCATGACGCGGCCTCGCCGTTTCTGCTAGGGTCCGCAGCCGGGCCGCGCGGCCCGGCTGCAACATGCGAAGCTCCGGAAAGCAGGCTCCCGTTTCCACGCCGCCCGGCGTGAGGACGGCCGACGTTCTTTCCCTGGACGGAGCCGCGGCCCTGCGCCGCGAGGACCTCGTCGCTCGCGAAGAACCGCTGGAGATCCAGCTCGGCCCGGCCTCCCTGGCGGTGGTGATGCGCACGCCGGGTCACGACGAAGACCTCGCCCTCGGCTTCCTCGTCACCGAACGCGTCGTCGCCTCTCCCGCCGACATCGTCTCCATCCGCCACTGTTCCACCGCCGCGTCGCCCGAGGCCGAGGACAACGTGATCCGCGTAGTGCTGGCGCCTCACGTGGAGGTGGACCTGGCCGCCTTGCGCCGCAATCTCTACGCCAGCAGCAGTTGCGGCATCTGCGGCAAGGCCACGATCGAGAACGCGATGGCCACGGCCTCTGCCCTCTCCGGCGACGACTCGCGCTTCGCCGCCGCCGTCGTCCGCGAACTGCCCGCCGGCCTCGGCCGTCTCCAGGACGATTTCCGCCTGACCGGCGGCCTGCACGCCGCCGGTCTTTTTCGCGCCGACGGCAGCTTGCTGGCGGTGCGCGAGGACGTGGGCCGCCACAACGCCGTGGACAAGGTCATAGGATGGGCAGCCCGCGAGGGGCTGCTGCCCCTGGCTGGACACGCGCTGATGGTCTCGGGCCGTGTGTCGTACGAGATCGTGCAGAAGGCCCTGGCGGCGCGCATTCCGCTGGTGGCCGCCGTGTCGGCTCCCACTTCGCTGGCCATCGACCTGGCCGAGGAAGCGGGCATCACGCTGGTGGCATTCCTGAGGGAACAGAAGATGAACGTGTACGCCCACCCGGCAAGGATCCTGTCGTGAGCGACGACCGCCGCGCCGCCGCCGGCCTCCGCGCCGTGCTGCGTTCGCTGCGCCGCACTGCCATGGAGACGGGGCCGCTTCGCACGGCCCGCCTTCTGACGCGCCTCAACCAGGACGGCGGCTTCGATTGCCCGGGCTGCGCCTGGCCCGAGGCCGAAGACCGCTCGGCGGCCGAGTTCTGCGAGAACGGCGCCAAGGCCGTCTCCCACGAGGCCACCTTCGCGCGGGCCGACGAGGACTTCTTCCGCAAGTACGACCTGGCTTCTTTGAGCGCCCGCGACGATCACTGGCTGGAAGCCCAGGGCCGCCTCACCCGGCCCATGCACAAGGCGAAGGGAAGCGACCGCTACGAGCCGGTCTCCTGGGAGCAGGCCTTCGAACGCATCGGCGCCAGGCTGCGCGGCCTTGCCTCGCCCGACGAGGCGGTGTTCTACACCTCGGGCCGCACGAGCAACGAAGCGGCCTTCCTCTTCCAGCTCTTCGTGCGCGAGTTCGGTACCAACAACCTGCCCGACTGCTCCAACATGTGTCACGAATCGAGCGGCACCGGCCTCGGCGAGACCATCGGCGTGGGCAAGGGAACGGTCGGCCTCGACGATTTCGCGCTGGCCGACGCCATCTTCATCCTCGGCCAGAACCCGGGCACCAACCATCCGCGCATGATGACGACGCTGCAGAAGGCCAAGGAAAGAGGCTGCCGCATCGTCAGCATCAATCCCCTGCGCGAGCTCGGCCTGCTGCGCTTTTCCAACCCCCAGCGCCCCCTCGACCTTCTGGGGCGAAGCACCGAGCTGACCGACCTCTACCTGCAAGTGCGCATCGGCGGCGACATCGCGCTGCTGAAGGGAATGCTGAAGCTCGTCTTCGAGGCCGAGGCCGCCGCGCCCGGCACCGTTCTCGACCACGCCTTCCTGGACCAGCACTGCGAAGGCCTGGACCAGCTGCGCGAGCACGTGGATGCTGCGCACTGGGAAGACCTCGAAGCCGAGAGCGGCCTCGGCCGCGGGCAGATGAAGGCAGCTGCCGACATCTACCTCGGCGCGAAGAACGTGATCGCCTGCTGGGCCATGGGCCTCACCCAGCACAAGCACGGTGTGGCCAACGTGCGCGAGGTGACCAACCTGCTGCTGCTGCGCGGCAACCTCGGCCGCCCCGGCGCCGGCCTCTGCCCGGTGCGCGGCCACAGCAACGTGCAGGGCGACCGCACCATGGGCATCTGGGAAAGGCCCCGCCCCGAGTTCCTGGACAGCCTCGACGCCGAGTTCGGAATCACGTCGCCGCGCAAGCACGGCCTCGACACCGTCGAGACCCTCCAGGCCATGCAAAAGGGACAGGTACAGGTTTTCTTCGCGATGGGCGGCAACTTCGCGGCGGCCACGCCCGACCGCGCCCGGGCGGCCGAAGCCCTGGCACGCTGCGGCCTGACGGTGCACGTCTCCACCAAGCTCAACCGCTCCCACCTCGTCACCGGCGAAGAGGCCTTGATCTTGCCCACCCTCGGCCGCACCGAACGCGACGAACAGCTCTCCGGCCGCCAGTTCGTGACCGTCGAGGATTCGATGAGCATGGTGCACCGCTCCGAAGGAACGCTGGCGCCGGCCTCCGAATACCTGCGCAGCGAAGCGGCCATCGTGGCGGGGCTTGCTCGCGCCACCCTCGGCGCGAGGAGCCGCGTGCCCTGGGAAGACCTCGTCGCCGACTACGGCCGCATCCGCGACCGCATCGAGCGCGTGATCCCCGGCTTCGAGCGCTTCAACGAGCGCGTGCAGGCGCCGGGCGGCTTTCGCCTGCCCAACGCGGCCCGCGACCGCGAGTTCACCGCCGCCGGCGGCAAAGCCCGCCTTACCGTCAATCCGCTGACGGGAGTGCGCCTGGCCGAAGGCGAGTTCCTGCTGATGACGATCCGCAGCCACGACCAGTTCAACACCACGATCTACGGCAAGGACGACCTGTACCGCGGCATCCAGGGCGAGCGCGATGTCGTGTTCATGAACGAGGACGATGCGAAGGAAGCGGGCCTCGGCGCCGACAGCCGCGTGGACATCACCAGCCACTCGGGCGGCACGGCGCGCTCCATCCACGCTTTTCGCGTGGTGCCCTACGACATTCCGCGGCGCTGCCTGGCCGCCTATTTTCCCGAGGCCAACGCGCTGGTGGCCCTGGAGGATTTCGCCGAGGGCAGCCGCACTCCCGCCTACAAGTCGATCCGGGTGACGGTGGCGCCGGCCTGAGCGGCCGCGTTGGCGGTGCCCCGCACGTGGCGCCCGGCGCGCGGCGGGCCCATCGCCAGCCGGTGGTGGCGCGGAGTTGAGCGCGCCGTGTCGCGATGCTCAACGCGCCTGGGTACGGCGGCGGGCGTCGTAGAACTCGCCGAGCACGGCCATCTCCCTCAGCAGGTCCAGCACGTCGATGTGGGCGTCCCAGCCCTCGCCCCTCAGCTCCCGGTAAGCCCGCCTCACGTTGAAGATGACGCGCTCCGGTTCGGTCCAGGCCGCGTAGGGCCCGAGGTCGATGCGCTTGGCCGCCTCCATCTCGTCGAGCCCCGCCTCGAAGAAGCCTTTGCACTCGGCCTCGACGTACTCGAAGTAGCTCCGCAGCAGCTTCACGCCCGCGGTATCGGTGAGGCCGCCGTGGCCGGGCACCACGATGTCGGGCGCCAGCGCGATCACGCGGTCGAGAGCGGCGTACCACTGCGCGTAGCTGCCTTCCCAGCCAATGGGCGTGCAGCCGTTCCACAGCACGTCGCCGCCGAACAGGATGCCGCGCTCGGGCAGGTGGACGATGGAATCGCCGACGGTGTGGGCCGGCCCCACGTACAGCACGTCCACGCGCAGCCCATCGAGGTCCAGGCTAAGCCCTTCCTCGAACAGCGTCGTCGGCGGCGTGACGACTATACCGCTGAAATCGTAGTCGGACAGGGCCTTGGCGAAGCGCTCGAGGCCCGGCAGGGGCGACGTCGTGTCGCCGAGGCGCTGCATCACCTCCGGCGAAATGTCGGTGCGCATGGCCTCGGCACAGCGGCGGTGGCCGATGATCTCGGCGCCGATGCACAGCTGGTTGCCCCAGCAGTGGTCGCCGTTGTGATGTGTGTTGACCACGCGGCGCGGCGCGTCCGGATGCACGCCGGCGTAGAGGTCGAGCATGGCCTGTGTGCGCGGCAGGTCCCAGAAGGTGTCCACCACCAGGCCGCCGCCGCGGGCGATGAGGCCCGAATTGCTCCAGCCGAAGCCGCGATCCGGCTGCAGGCAGGTGTACACGTCGGCGTCGAGGGCGCGAAGCTGCATGGTCACGTCCGCGTTCACGACGGCCGCCCGAGAGCCTCGTCGAAGAGGGCCTGATTGTTCCCGTAGATCTGCTGGCCTCCGGCCACGTAGAGGACTTCGCCGGTGATCCAGGCTGCGGCCGGCGAGGCCAGGAAGGTGACCGCGTAGGAAACTTCCTCGGGACGCCCGGGCCGCGGGTTGGGGATGCCCTCGCTCAGTTTCAGGATGTCGGGGTGGTAGGTGGCCTCGAAGGCCGCCGTCTGCACGGCTCCCGGCGCCACGCAGTTGATGCGCACCTTGGGGCCCCACTCGAAGGCCAGGGTGCGCGAGAGTTCGAGCACACCGGCGCGTGCGGCACTGGTGTGCGCGATACCGGGAAAACCGCGGCCCACCACCGCGATGACGTTGACGATGGAGCCGCCCTCGCCGTCGAGCATGGGCACGCCAAAGACCTGGGTCATGTTCCAGGTGCCCGTCAGGTTGGTGTCGATCACCGCGTTCCAGCCCTTGGGCTTGTAGTCGCGGGCCGGCTGCGCGAACTGGCCGCCGGCATTGTTCACCAGGATGTCGATGCGCGGGAACAGCTGGCCCGCGCGCTCGCGCAGGGCCTCCACCGTTTCGCGGTTGCGGATGTCCACCTGGCCTGTCTCGACGCGGCGGTCGGTGCGAGCGCGAAGCTCGGCCGCAAAGGCATCGAGCTTGTCCATGTCGCGGCCGGTCAGCAGCAAATCGGCGCCGGCGTCGGCGAGCCCCTGGGAAATGGCGCGGCCGAGACCGCCGGCCGCGCCGGACACCAGCGCCACCCGGCCCGCCAGCAGGTCGGGCGCGAAGACACTTTTTGGAAGCGGCGGAGCCGGCACGAGTTTCGACATCGAATTTCCCTTCTGTCCCAAGACGAAGCTGACGTGTAGCGCGGGCACCGCGGCGACGAAAGAAGCGGCGCCGCGCGGGTGACGCGCGCGACATTTCCCGGCTCCGGAGAGTTCTCGCCTTTGGTTTCGCAAAGCGGCGCGGGCGGGGTTACAAGCGCCGGTTCACGGTCGCAGCCATGCCGGGTAGAAGAAGTCTTTCCAGCCTCGTCCGATCGCTGACGCGCATCGCCGCGCCGGTCGCTCTCGCTCGCCTCGGCATCATGGGCATGGGCATCGCCGACACCATCGTGGTGGGCCAGCTCGCGCCCGCCGATCTCCCCGCCCTCGCCCTCGGATGGGCGCCGACCGGCGTGCTGCTCGTGACCGGCATCGGTCTTCTCATGGGCGTGCAGGTGCTGTCGGCGCGAGCGGTGGGACAAGGTCGCCCGGACGACGCCGGCGCGGTGTGGCGGCGCGGCCTCGTGCTGGCGGTCCTGGCGGGCGTGGTGAGCGCCGCCGGCCTGGCCACGCTCACCGAAAGCGTGCTCGTGCTCACCGGCATCGAACCGGCGCTGGCCAAGGCGAGCGCCGAGGTGTCGGCCATTCTCGGCCTCAGCCTCGCTCTGCACTTCGGCTACGTGTGCTGCACCTTTTTCGTGGAGGCCATCCAGAGGCCGATGGCCGGCACCATCGTCATCTGGGCGGCCAACGTCGTGAACCTCGCGCTCAACCTGTGGCTCGTGCCCACCCTCGGCGCACGCGGATCGGCTTGGTCCACGGTGGGCGGGCGCGTCTTTCTCTTCGTTGCGCTGGCGGCGTGGATCCTCACGTCGTCGGCGGGGCGCGCGCATGGTTCGCGAAGCCGCGCACCGCACGCGCCGAGCTATCGGGCCCTGCTCGGCGTGGGCTCGGCGGCTGCGGTGAGCCAGCTCGCAGAAGCAGGGGCCTTCTCGTCGCTGACGCTGATCGCCGGCCGCATCGGCGCCGAGGCTGTCGCTGCTTACCAGTTGCTGCTCAATACCCTGGCCGTTGTCTTCATGATCGCCCTCGGCATGACGGCGGCCACCGCCGTGCTGGTGGCGGAAGCCTGGGGAAGACGCGACAGCGCAGAAACGGGCCGCATCGCCTGGTCCGGCCTCGGCCTCAACACCGCCGCGATGCTGACCTGCGGCGCGCTGCTGCTCGTGGCCAGCGGCTGGATCGCCGGCGCCCTAACCTCCGATGCCGCGCTCGCCGCGCTGGTGGCTTCGCTGATGCCGGTGGCCGCCCTGGTGCTGGTGCCCGACGGCGGACAGGTGGTGGTGGCCGGCGCCCTTCGCGCCCGCGGCGACAACTGGTTGCCGACGGCCAGCCACGTTCTCTCCTACGTGGTCGTGATGCCGCCCCTGGCCTGGTGGCTCGGCGAGTACATGGGCCGCGGCGTGGCCGGCCTCATGGAAGCCATCGTCGTCGCGAGTTTCCTGTCGGTGACGGTGCTGATGTGGAGACTGAGGAATCTCACGCGGGCCTAGACTCGCCTACTCCGCCCCTTCCATGAAGCCCTGGAGTCCCGACGGCTGGTGGGGGCCGATCGCTATCTGTTCGAGCACGCCCACGCCTTCTTCGTCGCCCATGCGGGCGCGCACCACCTGCTGGGTGTGGAGGTTCTCGAAGGCCAGGGGATCGATGTCGGCCGACTTCCAGGACTCGCCGGCAATGGCCAGCTCGCCCTTCCAGTGGCCGTGGCCCCACTCCGGATGCTGGTAGCCGATGCCCTTCATCTGGAAGGTGAGCAGCGACTCGAGGGCGATCTCGTGGCGGGCGCCGCTGCGCTCGACGAGCGCGATCTCGGCCCTCGACGTGCGGCGGGTGCCGGGCACGTAGTGAAGGCGGTGCTCCACGCGGGCCATGTACTGGATGCCCGCGTCGTTCACGCCGGGGATGTCCTCGGGAGTCTCGTAGGCGGGAACGAGGGCGCCGTCCTGGTGCCAGGCCTTGCCGTCCGATTCCTCGAAGGTCGCGAAGTGGGTGCAGCGCTGCTTCCACTGGATGGGCGCCCACAGGAAGAAGAACTGGGGCATTTCCATTCGCGGCGCCCCGTCCAGCTCCGGCGCGCCCACCGGACGGATGCCCCACGAACGGTCCTTGGTGCCGAAGACGCGGCCGCGGTCGATCGCCAGCGTCTTGCCGTCGTAGCGGATGGTGCCCTGCCAGCGCCCGTACTGGGCGAAGCGCGTGGCGTCCATGTAGATGCGCTGGCCGTAGCGCTTGGTCTGGCGTCCTTCCTCCACGCAGGCGGTGCGCGCGATGAACTCGAGGTCGGCTTCGATTCCGGTGGTGTTGGGCTCCAGCTTTACGCGCAGCTTGCGCATCGGCTCGACGACGTCGATCGAGAAGGGACCCACGGTGGTGTCGGTGGGTTCGGTGGGCGCTCGGCGCGAAGCGTGGAAGCTGTGCTGCTCGCCGTCGCGCACGATGGAGAAGCCGCAGTCGAGGATGCCGCGGTGGGGATAGAGACCCATCCCGATTCCGAAGTAGAACTCGCCGTCGGCGGCGTAGCCGTTGAACCAGTAGCGGTCGTACACGTTGCGGTCGCTGGAGGCCGGGTGGGCGACGGGCTCGGGAGTCTGGTGGATGGGGTAGTCGTCGAACTTCGATAGCACGGTGTCCTCCGGGAAACGCGAACGATGTTGGCCCCGTCTACGCGAAGGGCCGGCGCCAGTCGACCCCGGGCCACCTGCGACGGGGCGCTTGCCGCGTCGCTGCCGGTTGCTCACGCCGCGGTCACCGCATCGCTGCCGGACGCTCAGGCCCCGGTCGCCGCGGCGGACACCGCAGCATCGCGGCCGGATCACCCACGCGCTTGCCGATGCGCATCACGTCGGCCGCGCGTACCGCGCCGTCGCCGTCGGCGTCGCACACATGCAGGGGGCAGCCCCGCGAGCGCAGCACGGCGGCGCCGATGCGGCGCTGGTCCTCGGCGTCGATGCTGCCGTCGCCGTCCCAGTCGCCGCAGGTGGCATCGGCAGCTGGAAGCGGCCTTGCGTAGAGGGCCACCCAGTTGTCCCTCTCGATGGGCTCCAGTCCGTAACGCTCGGCGATCGTGGCGGCCATCGGCGTCGCCCTTTCGTGGCCCAATGCGTCCTGCACGAAAATATAGTCCACCGACTCGGGATCATGGGGATGTTCGCCGGCGATTCCCCACTCGCTCACCTCGAAGGGATTGGGGAAAAGGTAGATTCCCCTTCGGTGGCTGAGGTGGGGAACGAGCGTGTAGTGGGCCGAGACCACCGCGTCAGCGGGGATGCCATCCACCAGGCGATGCAGGCGGGCGATGCGCTGGTCGCTCTTCAGGGAAGCGGCCGCTTCACGGATCTTCGCAGGGACTTCGGGCAGGGGAAGACGGCTCCAACGCGCGTTGGCCGCCAGCGCAGCGGCGAACAGCAGCGCGGGCAAGGCGAACAGCAAGGCGCTGCTCCATCGCGAGCCGCGACCGTCGCTGGCCTGGGGCTTCTCATCGTCTCGCGCGCGCTGGAACCTGGCCAGAGTGTCGATGGTAGCCAGGTAGAGAAAGGGCAGGATCGAGGTCTGGTAGTGGTAGTGGAGGTCGCGCGGGTAGGAAGCGTCCGAAAGCAGGTTGGCGGCCAGGGCCGGCAGGGCCGGGACCGCGGACAAGGGCGAGAGGAGGAAGAGAAAGAGGTTCGGCGCCCCGAGTGAGAACAGGTAGTCGGCGCTCTCTGGGCGAAAGAGTCGCGCGAGCAGCCAGGAGGGGTCCATCGCGTGGCTGCCGAGCCCCGCGAAGAAGCCGCGGCTGCCGGTACGGAAAAAACCGACGCCGTTGAAGGCCGGCAGGATGACGCCGATGCACATCGCGAAGTAAGTTCCCGCGACCGCCGCCAGCACCGCGCCGACGCGGCGCTGCCGCGGATCCAGCATCAACGCGAATCCCAGGGCCACGAAGACCAAGGGCACGTCTTCCTTGCACGACATCGCCAGTGCCGCCGCGATGGAGAAGGGCAGCAGGCGCCCGGCCCTCAGGAAGTCGAGGCAGGCAAGCAGCAAGGTCGTCGCAAAAGCGTCGGGATGGGCGTGGTCGAGGTTGAGGTTCTGGACCGCGGGATGCAGCAGGTAGCCGGCCACCAGGGCCAGCACCAGCCACGGCCTTCCCGGCAGTTCGCGTGAAGCCAGTCGTGCGAGAAAGAAGGCCCCGGCGGCGATGACCACCGACTGCAGGACGAGAAGGGCCCTCACGTCGTCCCAGGCCCAGTACAGCGGCGCCAGCACGAAGGAGAAGAGACGGACGTGGTCGCCGAGAAGGTGGAGGCCGCGCACCGTCACGAACAGGTCGCCGCCCTGGCCCGCCAGCCAGATTCCCTGGTCGAAGGTGCCGAGGTCGTAGGCGAAGGTGCGGAAGCGCTCGTGCTGGAGGCAGGTGTAGAAGCCGAAGACGGCGGCATGGAGCGCCGCCAGGGCGAGCACCGCGAACTTCACGGTGCGGTGATAGCGCGGGAGCAGCCGCATCGGAACACCGGCCCGGCCAAGCCCGTCAGCCCAGCCCGGCCACGGGCATCAGCCCAGACCGGCGAGTGTGCCGAGTTGGAAGACCGCGAAGCTGGCGCCCCAGGCCAGCACCGTCATGTACGCGAACAGGAACACCGGCCAGCGCCAGCCTCCTGTCTCGCGGCGCACGACGGCCAGCGTGCTCATGCACTGGCAGGCCAGGGCGAAGAAGACCATCAGCGACAGGCCGACCAGGGGACTGTAAACGGGCCGCCCGTCGGGATGCGTGTCGGCGCGCATGCGGTCGCGCAAGGACGGGCTCTCCTCGTCCACGTCGCCGCCGACGCCGTAGATGACGCCCATGGTGGAAACGAAGACCTCGCGGGCCGCGAAGGCGCCGACGATGCCGACTCCTATCTTCCAGTCGAAGCCGAGAGGCTCGATGGCCGGCTCCAGGGCCTTGCCCATGCGACCGCCGTAGCTGGCCGCCAGCGAATCGGCCTCCCATTGCTGGTGCACCTCGGCCGGGGCGTCGGCCGGCGGCTCTTCCAGCTTGGGGAAGGAGAGCAGGATCCAGAGGCCCACCGTGCACCACAGGATCACGCTGCCGGCCTCGGTAAGAAAGAGCCGCGAGCGCTGCCACATCATCTGCAGCACGCTGCGCACCATCGGCATTCGATAAGGCGGCAGCTCCAGGATGAGCGGCACGCGGGGGCCGCGCAGCACCGTGCGCCCGAACACCGCCGCCGCCGCCAGCGCGGTGACGGTGCTGAACACGTACATCGCGATCATCAGCAGGCCCTGGACCGGCACGAAGCCGAAGACCTTGGACGGCGGGTAGAGGGCCGCGATGACCAGCGTGTACACCGGCAGGCGCGCCGAGCAGGTCATCAGCGGGATCACCATCATCGTCAGCAGGCGGTCGCGGCGGCTCTCCATGGTGCGCGTGGCCATGATGGCGGGAATGGCGCAGGAGAAGCCCGACAGCATCGGCACGAAGGCGCGGCCGTGCAGGCCCACCGACTTCATCACGCGGTCCATCAGGTAGGCCACGCGGGCCAGGTAGCCCGAGTCCTCCATGATGCCGAGCATCAGGAAGAGCAGCAGGATCTGGGGCAGGAAGACGAGAACGTTGCCCACGCCGCCGATGATGCCTTCCACGAGGAGGTCGGTGAGAAAGCCGGCGGGAAGCACGCTGGTGAAGAAACTACCGAGGGCGCCGAAGGCGTCTTCCACCAGGCCGATGGCCGGGTCGGCCCACGCGAACAGGGACTGGAAGACCACCAGCATCACGACGAGGAAGCTGGCGAAGCCCGAGACGGGGTGGAGCAGCACCGAGTCGATGCGCTCGGTGAGCAGCGCCGTGCGCGCCGGCGCGAACAGGGCCGGCACGTGGGCGTCGAGAAAGGCATAGCGCGCGCCGATGATTTCGCCGTCGAGGTCGCGGCCGCGCGCGGCCTCCCTCACCTCGGCCAGGCGCCCGCGCAGATCGGCGGGAACGGCGGTGAGTTCGTCGTCGGTGTTGATGCTGGTGAGCGCCCACATGGCCAGGGCGCGGCGGCTCGCGGTGGTGGTCGCCGCGCCGAGCCACTCGGCGGGCAGCACCTCGGCCACGCGGTCGGCGTGCGCGACGAGGGCATGGGGATAGGGAACCGAGAGGTGAGGCGGCGTCCTGGGCGCGCGAAGCGCGTTCGCGATCGCCGCTTCGAGCTCGGCCACGCCCTGGCCGCTGCGCGCCGACGTGGCGATGCAGGGCACGCCGAGCAGCACCGACAGGGCGGGCGCGTCCGGCGCCGCGTCGCCGGCTTCGTCGATGAGGTTGAGGGCGACAACCGTCGGCACGCCGAGCTCGAGGATCTGCAGCACGAGGTAAAGGTTGCGGACGAGCTGGGTGGCGTCGACGACGATGAGGGCCAGGTCGGGACGCGCGTTGCCGTGCCAGCCGAGGATGGCATCGATGGCGATGGCCTCTTCGGGCGAGCGCGCCGACAGCGAGTAGCAGCCGGGCACGTCGAAGATCTCCGCTTCGACGGCTGCCGCCGCGCCGCCGCCGGCGAAGCGGGCCCGCCCGCTGCGACGGTCCACGGTGATGCCCGGGTAGTTCCCCACCCTGGCCTTCTGCCCGGTCAGGCGGTTGAAGAGGGTGGTCTTGCCGGTGTTCGGGTTGCCGACGACGGCCACCAATGGGAACCCGCCGCGGGGCGCCGGGCCGGGGGCATCGTCGTGGCAGGAAGGGGAAGCGGCGACTTCGCTCACGAGCGGCAGCCCGCGCAGGCGCTGCCTCCCGGGTTGTCGGCTTCCGGCGTCAGGGCGTCCGTCAATTCACCAGAAAATACAGTCACTTCGGCCGCTTCGGCGCGGCGGATGGAAAGCCGGCAGCCGCGCACCAGAAGCTGGACGGGGTCGCCGAGGGGAGCCACCCTCACCACTTCCACCGTGGTCCCCGGCACCAGGCCGAACTCCATCAGGCGGCGCCGAAAGCCGGGCTGGCCCCCGACCCGGAGGACCTTGGCGCGACTGCGCAGGGGAAGCTGGGAAAGAAGGGTGACCATGACCTGCCGTTCTGAAAACGATGTTCAATTTCGGAGGTACGGCAGCACCGGGTTCGTGTCAATCTTCGGTCGGGGTGGCGGCGTTCCGGGCGTGACCCCGATCTCCGCCAACTTGTACTTCGAGACGGCCGAAGACCTCTTGTTCGAAGCCGCTCTCCTTTCGCGGACCTTGGGCAGGCACGGCATCCACAACCACGACGCATCCTTGCTGACCCGCAAATTGACTTCGGGACCTCCGGCCCTACGATCGCTTCGCTGCGATGCGATCTTCCGTGAAACGCGCCTTGCGCCTGTCCGGTCTCTCGGCTTCCTTGCTGGCGATGTTCCTCGCGAGCGGCGGCCACTGGATGGTACTGCAGTCGGTGGCCTGGACGAAGATGTTCCTCGACAACGTGCGCACCGACACCCTGGTGACCGCGATCGACCGGACCTTTGATCGCGAGCACGCCTGCTCGATGTGTCACCAGATCCAGGCCGGGCGCGACAAAGAACGGCAGCCTTCGGCCATCGCGAGCAGCGATCCCTCGCCGCGGCAGTGGATGGCGGTGCCTTCCTTCCCCTGCGGCGATCCATCCCGCGACTCCCGCGCGCTCGCCGTGGCACTCCCGGTCCGACCCGCCGACTTCATTTCCGTTCCCCCGGATCCCCCTCCCCGCACGGCCTGAACTCCCCCGCCCTCCGCCTCTCACCTCGCGAGCGCACCGCCGTGCCTGCGGTGCCGCCCTGCGTCCTTTCTCGCCCCGTGCAGCGATGCGATCGCGCGCGGGCAGGCGCAATGGAGTTCGTCCGTGAAATGCAGAACCTTGAAACGATCCCTGCCGGCGGCAGCCGTGGTCCTGGCGACCCTGCTGTCGGCTTTCGATGCCTCCGCGCAAGACGCCGACCCAGCCCCGCGCACAGAAGACACCGGCTCGGAGACTACCGAGTCGGCCACTCCGTCCGGCGAGGCCGCAGGCCTGCCCCCGATTCTCGTCGAGGGTGACCAGTCCGCGCAGCCGCCTCACGAGCCATCCCCCCTGGCGACCGAAACCGTTCGTCCCACCGCGGCCTCCACATCGCGCGGCGCCGACGCCGGCGCAATGCTGCAGGGCGTGCCGGGGGCGGCGGTCATCCGCAACGGCGCCCAGACCGGCATCGTCCAGCTTCGCGGCCTGGGCGGAGACCGGGTCAAGGTGACCCTGGACGGCGCAACCGTCACTCCGGCCTGTCCCAACCACATGGACCCTCCCCTGCACTACGCCGCTCCGTCCGACGTGGAGTCGATGACGGTGATGGCGGGCATCACGCCCGTGAGCCTCGGCGGCGACAGCATCGGCGGAAGCGTGCTCGTCGACTCGGCGGCGCCCGTGTTCGCGGCCGACGGCGCCACGCGATGGAGCGCGCGGGCCGGCTCCCACTACCGCGGCAGCAACGAGGGCTACGGCGTGCACGGCGGCGTCGGCGCCGCCACCGACGACATCAGCCTGCGTTACCACGGCACGCGGGAGGAGGGCGACGATCTGCGCTATCCGGGAGGTCGCGTCCGTGCCAGTGGGTACGAAACCCAGCAGCACACCGTGCGTTCGGACTACCGCAGCGGCGGCGGCAGCGGGCTGTGGGGCGCCGAAGTCGCTGTGCTGAGCACCCGCGACGCGGGCACGCCGGCCCTGCCCATGGACATGATCGAGGACGACGGACTCCGCATGGCCTTCGACGGTGACCTGACGCTGGGCTTCGGCACGCTTCGCGGCCTCGTTTACCACAACACGATCGACCACCTGATGGACAACTACTCCATGAGGCCGCTGGCGCCGGGAGCGATGCAAATGTTCTCCGACGCGGCCAGCGACGACACCGGCGCCGGCGTGGACGCCACGCTGCCGCACGGACGCAGCACCTTCCGCGTGGGCACCGGGTTCCACCTGAACCGGATGGACGTCTACCAGCAGAACGCGATGACGGGGATGCAGCAGGACACGTTCCGCAACGCCTGGAGGGCGCGCATCGGCACCTACGGCGAGTGGCAGACGGACTGGTCGTCGCGCTGGAAGTCGGTGGTCGGCGTGCGCAACGACACGGTGCTGAGCGACGCCGCCGACATCCGGCGCTTCAACCCCATGGGCACGGCGCCCGCCGACGCCGCTGCGTTCAACGCGCGCGGCCACGACTTCGTGGACCCGAACTTCGACGTGACCGCGACCTTGCGCCTGACGACGACCAGGGCCGGCGCCTGGGAACTCGGCTTCGCGCGCAAGAACCGCTCCCCCAGCCTCCTCGAGCGCTACTTGTGGACGCCGCTCGCCGCGAACGCCGGGCAGGCCGACGGCCGCACCTACATCGGCAACCTCGACCTCGATCCCGAGACCTCCCACCTGCTTTCGCTGACCGCCGACTGGCAGGGGAGCCGCTGGCGCTTGCGGACGACGCCCTACTACAACTTCGTCAGCGACTACATCCAGGGCGTGCCGGTGCCCTACGGCATGGGCACGGTGCTGCAGTACCAGAACCTCGACCGCGCCGATCTCTACGGCATCGACGTTTCGGGAGCCCTCGACCTCGGCGCGCACTTCACCCTGGACGGCTGGATGAGCTACGTGCGCGGCCGCGACCGCGACCGCGACGACAATCTCTACCGCATCGCGCCCCTGCGCGGGCTTTTCGCCCTCGGGCATCGGCCCGGCAACTGGCAGAACGCCGTCGAGGTGGTGTGGGCAGCGCGCCAGGACAAGACCGCCGCCTACAACGACGAGCTGCCGACTTCCGGCTGGGC
>JBHEPB010000329.1:0-10352 GCA_046260515.1 Binatia bacterium | reverse complement strand
ATGCTCATGTGCTGTCTTTCCTTTTCCTTCATGGCCGTGCTCCGGCCCTGTTGCCTCTTCCGGACGAATCCGGACTCCGCGGGATGCGGTGCTCGCCCCGGTCAGCCGCCGACGCGGAAAACCGGGAACCAGCCGACCTTGTCCTTGGCGTAGTCCTCGAAGAGCAACGGGATCTCGTCGTAGTCGTACACGCGCGTGTCCAAGGGCGGCAGCCAGCCGTTCTTCTCGGCGAATTCGACGGCCGCGAGGCCCTGCTCGTAGCGGGCGTAGTGGGTGTGGATGTGCTGGTGGCGGGCGATGCACTCGGTGGCCCGCACCAGCTCCACCTGCATGCCTTCCTTCCAGCCGGCCGTGGTGAGGATGCCCTGTCGGGCCAGCACCTTCAGCGTGGCGCGCAGCACAGGCACACCCACGTAGTCGATGAAGATGTTCACCATGTTGCCGTCGGTCATCTCGGTGACCTTCTTCGTGAAGATCTTCTCGGCGGCCAGATAGCGGCTCGTGTAGTCCTCGTCGGCGCGGAACTTCTTCTTGTCGAAGTACAGGTCGCGGAATTCGCGGCGGTCCACGGCGCGGATGCCGAGGCTCTCGATGGTGGTCAGGCGCTCGGTGGTCGAGGCGATCTGGGCCACCTTGCAGCCGTGGTGTTTCGCCAGCGCGAGCTGGCCGAGGGACACGCCGCCGCCCCAGCCCCAGACCTCGGGATGCGGGAGTTCCTTCTCGTTGAGCAGCAGGCGCAGGGTGCCGTAGGCCAGCTCCCAGTTGGACCAGGCCGTCACGTAGCGCAGCGAGAAGGCCGCCCACTGCTCCAGCGGGTAGGCGGTATTCTTCGGCACCGGGATGAGCTGCTTCTGGTGCATCTTGGTCTGTTTGGACAGCACGCCGATGGTGTTCGGGGCGTCGTAGCCGAAGATGCGCTCGGGGTAGCCGTACTTGTCGGGCACGCCGTTGCAGAACAGGATCGCGGTGTCGCCCTCGCGCACGGTGGTCACGGCGCTACCCACCTTCTCCACGCGCACCACGCCGGCGTTGCCGACCACCACCTTGTCCTCGCCGCGGGCCAGGCACAGGTCGATGGGTTTGCGCTCGACGGCGTGGCCCATGTTGCCTTCCATGCAGCCGAACAGGGGGGAGACGAGGGCCTCTTCGGGGCCGGGCTCGGCGAACTCGAAGGTTTCGCGAACGAGCTGCGTGGGCTTGGGGGGGGCTCCCTTTTCGCCGGCGTAGAGAACCCATGCGTCGGACTGGATCGTCATCGAAATCTCCTGGTTGGGCCGGCGCCGCGGGGCCAGCGGGGGTCTGGAAAGGACGCGGTTTCGTAACGCGGCCGGAACTCCGAGACAACTGCGCGCCAACGAAAAAGGCCGCTGCACCTCGCGGTGCAGCGGCCTTCGTCGAGGCCCCGGGGGCCGGCCATGGCGGCCGGTCCCCGGGGGTTGGTTGGCTGCTTACGGGCAGGTCGGCCCGCCCGGCAGCTGGTACGGGGTGGTGCCGTTGTCGCAGTACAGGTTGAAGTCGAAGTCGAGCTTCACGCGACCGGGGCCGGGGAGGCCGCCGGCGTTGTCGACGCCCGCGTTGCCGGTCTGGCCGGAGCAGAACACCGAGACACCTTCGCTGTTGAAGATGCCCGGGGTGCCCGTGGCCGAAACGGTGGGCAGGAAGCACTGGCGGATGCCCGGGAAGAGGCAGTCGCCGCACTCGTTCTCCGTCAGGTTGGTGTCACCGTTGCAGTCGTTGTTATCGCAGTCGATGTCGCTGGTGCAGGTGATGACACCGTTGCCGTTGCCGCGCAGGAACCCGTCGCAGAAGTTCTCGATGGGACCGTCGCACTCGCCATTGCCGTTGCCGTCGTTGGAGCAGCTGGAGTCGCAGTCGTTCTGCTTGGGGTTGTTGGCCAGGGGCACGCCGCAGGTGCCGGCGCTGGCCGCGATGCAGGGGGCATCGTTCGAGCAGCCGATCTTCGAGTCACCCGTGCAGACGCTGCAGTGGCAGTCGTCGGCGCCGTCGCAGAAGGTGCCGGCAGCAGGGATCAGCGCCGAGACGCTCGAGGAGCCGCTGGTGAAGGAGAGATCGAGCAGGAGGCCCGAGCCGGAGATGCCGGCGCCCGGATCGGGAGGACAGTCGAAGCTGACGTCGCCGAAGTCCGGGTGCGAGGCATCCACCGTGCAGGCGCCGCCGTCGCGCGCGCCGCCTTCGCAGGTGCCGGACACGCAGATCGGGCAGGGCTGCACCTGGCTGATGCCGGTGTGGACGAGGGCGCGGGTGGTGGTGCCCACCGAGTACTCGCCGACTTCCTGCGTTCCGCCGGTGAACTGCTGCGCGAAGCGGTTCACGACGCAGACCGGGGTCGCCGAGGCCGAGATGGGCAGCGGCGGGCCGAACATGCACTGGCAGATGCCGCCGCCACAGGCGGCGTCGGGGCCATTGATGGTGTCACACTCGATGAGGGCGGCGTTGGCGGGGTTCGGCAGCACCGGGATGGTGGTCTCGCAGCGGCAGTTGCCGTTCTTCGAGTTGTGGGTGACGTCGCAGTTCTTGCAGTCGGCGTCGCAGCCGCTCAGGCTCACGGCTCCCAGCGAGTCGCCGATGATGTCGACGTTGTGGGCCGAACCCTTCCAGCCCGAGTCGAGGCGGGAGTTGGTCAGCTTGTCCACGGTGCCGTCGTAGGGGGCGTAACCGGAGTTGATGACCACGTCGGCCACTCCGGCGCAGCTGGCGGCGGGCAGTTCCTGGGCGGCGCCGGCGAGGCCGTTGGCGATGGGGTTGGCGACCTTGGTGTACCCGCAGGCGAGGAGGTCGGCGGCTCCGGGGTTCTCGGCGCGTGCGGCGCAGTTGCCGAGGGCCTGCCAGGCGGCGCGGTTCCCCACCAGCGCCGTGGTGCAGGACTCGTTGATCGCGGTCTGGAGAGCCGTGGTGGCCTTCGCGATCTTGCCCTTCGGGTCCGAGGTCGTGCACGACGAGCCCGTGTAGGGCACCAACCCGGCGGCGGTCTTCTCGACCGAGCCGTGGCACTTGTTGCGGTCGCCGGCGATGGCCTTGATGGCCTTCGACAGGGCCTTGCCCACGTCGCCCTGGCAATCGATCGCGCCGTCGGAAGCCGGAATCGTCGCGGGGCTTCCGAGCAGCTCGGAGCTGATCTCACCGACATAGTGCTCGGAGAGGTCGAGGAGGCAGTTGGCCAGCTCGTTGAAATCGTCGATCTGGCTGGTCGGACGCTCCGGCGAAGTGGCCACCGGCGAAGGGCAGGCCGCGTAGAGGGCGAGGACGGTGGCTTCGGGAACGGCGTCGATGACGCAGGCCTTGGCGATGGCGGAGGCGACCTTCGTGCGCGCGCCGCTCACCTTCAGCTTGATGTCCGAGCTGTTGGCGCCCTTGGCCAGGTTGCAGTTGACGCCGACGCCGACGCCCTTGTTGGGAGTGCGCTTCTTGTGGCAGCCGGCCATGTTCTTGGCGATGGTCGCCTGGTACTTGGCAATGTTCTTTCCGATCGCCGCGTGGCACTTGACCGGATCCGCCGACGCGGTTCCTGCCGCGAAGACGATCGCTGCGGCCGCGGCCGAAGCGATGAGGGTCTGGAATGGATGCTTCATCTGGTGTTCTCCTCTTTGAAAGTGATGGATAGAGCCGCTTGGCCCCGTCCGCAGTCCCCAACCCAACCCCGTGCCAAAGCATGAAGAGGACTGAGATGGTCGTGGGGGCATCTTTTGGTCGTTGGGCGCTGTCCAGTCAAGACAGTTCCCGCAGGAATGCGCGGCCCGAACGCTCGTTTGTCGCAGTGCTGCGGTGATTCGAGCGATGCCGCGATGCGTCAGTGACCCATCGCGTGCAGGTAATCCTCGACCGTCTCGAAGCGCAGGAAGGGGTTGGTCGTTTTCTCGCGACCCATCGTCGAGGTTCGCTGCGGTGCGTAATTGTGACCGGGCAGCAGAATGGTCTCGTCCGGAAGCCGTTTCAGCTTCTGGTTGAGGCTGTAATACAGGTCCGTCGGGTTGCTGCCCGGCAGATCCACACGACCGCAGGACCCGATGAACAGCGTGTCCCCCGACACGAGGTGTCCCCCGACGAGAAAGCACTGCGAGCCCGGCGTGTGCCCGGGGGTGTGGAGCAAACGCACTGGAATCCTGCCCACTTCCAGCGTGGTCTCGCCGTCGCAGGCCACGTAGTCGGCGGGCGTGAGGCCGAGCTGCTTCTGGACGTAGGGAGCCTCGGCCTTGTGGAGGTAGATCTTGCACGGCCGCTGCGCGAGCAGTTCCGGGATTCCCTGGATGTGGTGGCCGGCGAAGTCTCCCCCGATGTGGTCGGGGTGGTAGTGGGTGACCAGCGCGCCGGCCAGCTGGAGATCTTCCTTGTCGAGTTCGGCCAGCAGGCCGGGGATGTCCCAGGCGGGATCCACCACGAGGGCCTGGCGCGTGTCCTTGTCGGCGATGATGTAGACGTAGTTCTGCATCGGGCCGAGCTCGATCTGCTTGATCGAAAGGCCCTGTCCGTCGCTGCGTTCCTGGTTCATCCGCTACGCTCCTGACTCTTTCGGGACTTTTTCTACTTTTTCGCGCGACCCCGCCCGGCCCTCCCGGGGGGAGGGGGCTCGAGCCCGTGCTGCCAGAGCACTTCGCCGTGGCCGGTCGCGATGGCGAGCCAGCGCGACTGCACGAAGAGCAGGTCGCTCAGGCGATTGAGGTAGCGTGCGGTGTCGGGCGAGGTCGCGCCGCTGCGCACGAGCGCGGTGACGGCGCGTTCGGCACGGCGGCACACCGTGCGGGCCACGTGCAGCATGGCGGCTGCGGCGCCGCCGCCGGGCAGCACGAAGGACTTGAGCACGGGAAGATCGGTGGAAAGGTCGTCCATCCAGCCCTCCAGGCGGGCCACCTGCGCGTCGCCGATTCGGATCATGCCTTCGTACTCGGAGTCGGGGGGAGTGGCCAGTTCGCTGCCGAGGTCGAAGAGTTCCTGCTGGAGGAAGCCGAGCACGTCGTCGATGCGCGCGGCCTCGGCGGTGCCCGCGTAGGGCGCTGCCGCCAGGATGCTGCGCACCACGCCGAGGACGCTGTTCAGTTCGTCCACGTCGCCGTAGCAGGAGATGCGCAGGTCGTCCTTGGGGACGCGCTTGCCGCCGACGAGGCCGGTGTCGCCGGTGTCGCCGGTGCGCGTGTAGACACGGTCGATGCGGATGGCCACGCGCCTTCTTTCAGCCGCGGCCCTGCAAGGTCAAGCTCCCGCTGCGTGCCCGCTCAGCTTCCGGCCCGCGATTCCACGATCTCGCGCAGGCGGCTGGGGTCGATGGGTTTCTTGAAGATCACGTCGCGCAGGCCGTCGGCCTTGG
Organism: Binatia bacterium; assembly: GCA_046260515.1. GTDB lineage: Bacteria > Desulfobacterota > Binatia > UBA1149 > CAITLU01 > DATNBU01. The sequence goes on along the minus strand of JBHEPB010000329.1, from coordinate 5,032 downwards.
AACGCTTGATGACGTGGTCCTTGTCGTAGTAGTAGGCCGTCATCAGCACCACGGGCAGTTCGGCGTGCCCGCCGCGGATGCAGCGGAACAATTCGTAGCCGTCCATGTCCGGCATCTGCACGTCGCTGATCACCAGGTCCACGTTCTCGCGGTCCAGGAAGGTGAGGGCCTCGCGACCCGACGGCGTGGTGAGCACCTTGCAGCCCTCGCTGCCGAGGATTTCCGCCATCGACTGGCGCACGCCAGCGTCGTCGTCCACCACCAACACGGTCTTGCCGCGGATCTCGCCGTTGCAGACGCAGGGCGGAGGCGGCACTTCCTCCACGCGCGCGGTGTCCATGCCGAGGTCCGTCATCAGCCGGCCCGGCATGTACTCGCGTGCGGCGTAGAGACCGTCGGCCGCCATCTCGCCCACGCGCTCGACGATGGACTGGATGCGGCGCAGTTCGCGGCGGATGGCTTCCACGCGCTCGTGTTCGCGGGCGTAGTCCTCGCTGCTGGTCTTCTGCTTGAGGAAGCGTTCGAGGAGCTCGACCTGGTTGACGAGGACTTCCAGCGGATTGTTGACTTCGTGGGCCAGCGACACCGCGAGCTGGCCGAGGGTGACCAGCTGGTCGTGCTCGCGAAGGCGCTGGATGTCCTTGGCGAAACCGATGCTGCCCTGCTCGCGGCCCTTCTCGTCGTGGATGATGGAGCCGGAGATCGCGACGGGAACCTTGTGCCCGTCCTTGGCGACGAACTGGGTCTCGAAGGTGGTGACGTGGCCGCCGCCCTCGCGCATGGCCTGCATCACGCGGCGGGCTTCGGCGGCGTCGGGGTAGAGGCGCGCGACCGGAGTGCCGAGGACTTCGGACCCTTCGTAGCCGAGCGTCGCCTCGGCTCCGTCGTTGTAGAAGATGACCACGCCTCTGCGGTCCACGGCCACGACGATGTCGGGCGAGGTTTCCAGCAGGCGTTCGAAGTAGACTTTCGGGAGTTCTTTCAAGCAGCGCAGCGGTTCGTCCCCAGCCCAGCTACCGCCAGGGGACATGGTAGAGGGGGAGGTCCGGGAGTCAAGACGTGATCCGTCCAGGGAGGGTCGAACCTGCCTCCTATTTCGGCACCTTCTTCCAGTCGTCGAGGAACTTGGCCAGGCCGGAGTCGGTGAGCGGGTGTTGGAGAAGTTGCTGAATCACGCTGAACGGGCAGGTGGCCACGTCGGCTCCCATGCGGGCCGACTGCACGAAGTGCATCGGGCTTCGAATGCTCGCCACGAGGATCTCGGTTCCGTAGTCGTAGTTGTCGAAGATCTCGACCAGGTTCTCGATCAGCGCCATGCCGTCCTCGGAGACGTCATCGAGGCGGCCGACGAAGGGACTCACGTAGGCGGCGCCGGCTTTGGCTGCCAACAGCGCCTGGGAAGCCTGGAAGATCAGCGTCACGTTGACGCGGATGTTGTCGTCCGAAAGGGCGCGCACGGCCTTGAGGCCTTCGGGGCCGATCGGAACCTTGACGACGATGTTCGGGTGCAGGGCCGCCAGTTTCCTGCCCTCGGCGATCATGGCGGGCGCGTCGAGGCTGACGACCTCCGCGCTGATGGGGCCATCGACCACCTCGAGGATGTCGGCGAGCACTTCCTCGAAGCGCCGTCCCGTCTTTGCCACCAGCGAAGGGTTGGTGGTCACGCCGTCCACGACGCCCATGGAGGCGGCTTCGCGGATTTCCTTGATGTCGGCCGAGTCGATGAAGATCTGCATGGTGTTCCTTGGGGCGCGGCCGGGAGGTCCGGCAGGCGGCCTTCGTCTCTGCGTCGCGTGGGCGGCGCAATGGTCAATCGTCCGGCGGGTCTGCCGTGGCAAATCCGGCCGGCCGTCGGTCCGTGACGGGCAGGGGCCTCCGTCAGCGGGGTCGGTAGAGCATCACTTTTTTCTTGTCTGGTGTGGTTGCAAGCAGAGAGGACACGCTTGTGCCCGAAACGGGGTGGGCGAAGGCCGGTGCCAACTCGGCCAGGGGCAGCAGGACGAACTTGCGGTTCCCCATTTCGGGGTGGGGGATCTTGAGGTTGCGGCTCTCGATGGTGTCGTGGTCGAAGAGGAGGATGTCCAGATCCATCTCCCGCGAAACCGAGGTCTTGGCGGCGTCGCGCTTGCGGCCCAGGGCCGTCTCGATCTTCTGGAGTTCCTTCAGGAGGGGGGCCGCTTCCAGTTCGGTGGCGATCTCGACCACGCCGTTGAGGAACCAGTTGCGGGCCTTGCCGTGGGGTTCGCTCTCGTACATCGACGATTTGCCGATGATCCGCGTGCCCGGCAGGGCACCGATTTTCTCGAGTGCAGACCGGTAGTTACGGAGGCGGTCCCCAAGGTTGGTGCCGACTCCGATGTAGGCCGTATGGCTCAAATCTGCACCCCGACAGGCCCTATAGCTTCCCGTCCCGGGGAGGTGCAAGGAATCCGGTGTGCGGTGGGGAGGTTCCGGCCGGGGTCAGGATCGGAGGCCGAGCACATCCTTCATGGAGTAGAGGCCGGGAGGGCGCCCGAAGAGCCAGGCACCCGCGCGGACGGCCCCGGCGGCCAGGCAGTCGCGGGAGGAGGCCCGGTGGGACAGTTCCACCCTCTCGCCGGTGCCGAGCAGCATCACCGTATGTTCGCCCACGTTGTCGCCGCCCCGCAGGGCGACCACGCCGATCTCGCCCCTGCTCCTTTCGCCGGTGATGCCCTCGCGGGCCAGGCGCAGGGCTGTGGCCGGATCGACCCCGGCCGCCTGGGCGGCGGCTTCGGCCAGGGCCAGGGCGGTGCCCGAGGGCGCGTCCTTCTTCTTGTTGTGGTGGACCTCCACGATTTCGATGTCGAAGTCGGCGCCGAGCAGGCGCACCGCCTCGCCGACGAGGCCGAGCAGGACGTTGACGCCGACGCTCATGTTGGCCGACAGCAGCAGGGGCGTGCGTTCGGCCAGGGCGCGGAGTTCGTCGCGCTGTTCCTTGGTGAAGCCGGTGGTGCCGATCACGATGGGCGTGCCCAGCGAAGCGGCCTGGCGCGCGTGCTCGACGGCGGCCTCGGGCGCGGTGAAGTCCACCGCGACCGCGCCTCGTCCCGCCGCGGTCGCCGCCGCCTCGAAGTCCGCCATCACGGTGACGCCGAGCGCAGGCGTTCCCGCCAGTTCGCCGGCGTCGCGGCCGACGAGGCCCGAGCCGGCGATCTCCACCGCCCCGGCCACGCGCGTGTCCTGGCCGGCCTCGGCCAGGGCCAGGATGCGGCGGCCCATGCGTCCGCCGGCACCGAGCACAATGAGGGGGGCGCGGCTCACGCCGTTGCCCTCGCTTCGCTGCCCACCAGTCCGCTCTCCTTCATCACTTCGAGAAGGCGGGCGGCGGGCGCGGCCGACATCGGCGTGAGCGGCAGGCGCAGTTCGTTGCGGATCTTGCCCATCATCGCCAAGGCCGCCTTCGCGGGGATGGGATTCACCTCGAGGAAGAGGGACTGGAGCAGGGGATAGACGTCCAGCTGGATGTCGCGCGCGGTGGCGAAATCGCCGGCCGCTGCGGCGTCCACCATGGCCTTGAAGCGGGCGGGGATCAGGTTGGTGATCACCGAGATCACGCCGTGGCCGCCGATGGCCATCATGGGCAGCGTGGCAGCGTCATCGCCGGCCAGCAGGCAGAAGTCGGGGCCGCACAGGCGCCGCATGCCGAGCCACTGGTCCACCGAGCCCGAGGCGTCCTTGATGCCGACGATGTTCTTCACCTCGGCCAGGCGGGCGACGGTCTCCACCGCCATGTTCATGCCGGTGCGGCCGGGGATGTTGTAGAGGATCAGCGGCAGGTCGGCGGCGGCGGCGGCCACGGCCTTGTAGTGCTCGACGTGCCCGTGCTGGGTGGGCTTGTTGTAGTAGGGGCTGATCAGCAGCGCGCCATCGGCGCCGGCATCGGCGGCGGCGCGCGTCAGGCGGCAGGCCTCGCGCGTGTTGTTGGAGCCGGTGCCCGCGATCACCTTGACGCGCCCCTTGGCCTCGTCGATGGCGATGCCGATCAGGCGTTCGTGCTCCTCGTGGCTGAGCGTGGCCGACTCACCGGTGCTGCCGCAGGGCACGATGCCCTCGACGCCGGCCTCGACCTGCTCGTCGATGAGGGCCCGGAAGGCTCCCTCGTCGAGTTCGTCGCCGCGGAAGGGAGTGACAAGAGCTGTATAGGTTCCTCGAAACATGGCCGGGACGCATAGCGCAGACGAGGTCCCGTGGCGACCAGTAAAGTCACAGCCGGTGGGCGTGCTTTCGCAGCGCGTGGGCTGTCCTGTCCAGACCCTGGCGCTCGAGCAGGGCGAGGTATTCGTCCGCGGACATGCCCGGGTTTCGCAGACTCCGACGATGCTCGCTTGCGGCGACCAGGAGGTCTTCCGGCCGGTCGAAGACGAAGCGGAGTACGAAAGAGTCGGGGTGGGTGGCCGCGATCCCGTGCGCACGAAGTCGCTCTGCGGGAAAGTCCCGCAGGTTGCGGGTCACGATCACCGCGGCTCGGGTAGCGATGGCAGCGGCCAGGACGTGGCGATCGTCCGGGTCCGGGAGTTCAAGGGCAGGGATCAGGGACTCGTAGCCGGTCACTTGGCTGCCCTCGGCGTGCCGGTTCATCAGGTCGCGGATTCGACGCACTCGGAACTCGGAGATGTCCGGGTAGTCCCGGCGAACCGCGGACATCCACTCCCGGTGGACGTCCGCGGACCAGCGGGCGTGGAAGAGCCGGGCGACGGCCATCCGCATCAGGAGGTTCCGGGTGCCGGCCGGATAGAGGACGCTTGCGTCGAGAAACGCGACGGGAGGATGCACCGTCTAGGATATGCCCAGTGCCTGGTCCTCCGCGGCAAGATCATCCAGTGTCTTTTTTCGCGCCTTTTCGTTCTTCTCGCGGTACGCGAGAAGGTCGGGAACGCGGATACGCCGGTGCTTGCCGACCATGTGAAAGGGAATCCTGCCGGCCTCCAGCAGCGAAACGACATGGGGCCGGGACACACCGAGCAGGCGCGCGGCCTGCTGGGTAGTGAGTGCGCTTGCGGCGGGCAGGACC
>JBHEPB010000292.1:0-12571 GCA_046260515.1 Binatia bacterium | reverse complement strand
CCCGCCGGCAGCAGCGTGCGGAGGAGTGGGATCTCGACACCGTCCACTTCCTTCCAAAGGCCGATGCCCTGCTGGCCGCCGCCTTCGCCGAAGACCGCATAGCCCTCGATGAAGACCGCGTAGCCCTGGCCGTGGGGCGTCGTCAGCTGCAGGTGGCCTCCGTTCTGGCGCACGTAGAAGCCGATGCCCTGGCTGGTCGTGTCCCCGAACTCGAAGGTGAAAGTGACCTCCACGTCGGTCTCCGGCGACGGCAGGTCGGCCGTCATGCGGGCCAGGGAATACGAAGGCTCGAGCGTGGGCCGCAGGCGTGCCTGGCCGCCCTGGATGTCGGCAACGGCCACGTTGGGCTGCACCGTCCACGGCGAAGGCCAGGCGCTGGCATCGGCCAGCGTGAACTCTTCGCCGTAAACCACCTCCTCGCAAGGCGGCGTGTCGTCTTCGACCACGCAGGTGGGCGGATAGGCCTCGCCCCACGGCACTGCCAGCAGGTCCACGCAGCGCCCTTCGAACTCGCTGTTGCACAGCACGCAATCGACGAGGCCGCCGAGAGTGGAGACGGCGCCGCCGCAGCTTGCCATCGCTCCCGGCACCGTCACGTCGGGACAGACCGCGGCAAAGCCGATGGCTGCGACGGCTAGGTCGTCACTGCCGCCGGTTCCCGCAACGCCGCCGGCCGCGTCGTCGCAGCCGCCGTCGTCGCCACCGCAAGCCTTGCACACCGAGGCGACGAACTTGCCGGTGGCTTTGGCGATGGCCGCCGTGGCCTTGTCGTCGCCCGGCTCCGGACACGGCGCCGTCGCGCTGCCCTTGTCGACGGCGCTCCAGCACTTGGCCAAGGCTTTCGAGCGAGCACGCACCAGGGCGCCCGACCCCTTGGCGACGGCGCGCTGACATCCGAGCAGGTCTTTGTCCCCGCCATGCGGGGCCAGGGCGCCGATAGCGAGATCCGCAGCGGCGTCGGTGGCGTTCTCCGCGCCGCAGACCGCGCAGTCGGCGATGTCGCCGCAATCGCTCACGGGCGAGTCGCAATCGTCGGAGGCTGCGCAGCTTCCGCCGTCCCAGCCGATGGCCGCCAGCGCCTCGTCGTCGCCACCAGCGCCGCAGGTACCGTCAGCGCCGCCGCAGGATTTGTTGATGTTCGCGCGAGCCTTGGCCTCGGCTTTGGCGACCGAATTCACTGTCTTCGGTTCGGTAGTGCAGTCGGTTCCGGCATCGAGCTTGCCGGTGAGGATGCCGACCTCGCACTTGGCGAGGGCGACGGCGCGTTTCTGCGCGAAGGCTGCCGAAGCGCTGCTGATGGTTGTGCGGCAGCGGGCCGGGTCGGCCATGGCCGGCGCGGCGAGGACGATCAAGGCCAGGGCGCCGGCGGCGCCGGCGAGGATTCGTGCGTGCATGGAACACCCCCGTGGCGGGAATGCCCGCCGTCGCGGCCGACACTAGCCGCCCGGCGGCGGTGGGCCAAGGGGGTTCCGGCTTCGAAAGCCCCTGAAGCGTCCCTCCGCCAGGAAACGCCTCAGGGGACCGAGGAAAGTGGCGGCATTTCCCTCACCTTTCCATCCCCGCCGCTTTCCCTTTACTCGGCAACGGTCGCGTAGCCCATCCGTGCGAACGGTAGCCCGGCGGGATCCTTGATCACCGCCACGAGGAGCTCCGCGGTCGTGCATGGGGGAAGATCGGCGCTGTTCGCTCCGACCAGTGGAAGCAGCGCCTCCGCCGTGCTGCTCGCGAGGTCGATCTTCCCCTTGTTCGGTTCCGAGAACACATACGTGATGGGAAAATCGATCACGGTCATCTGCCCGTTGATCGGTTCCACCAAAGTCCACCGGGTCAATGTGGAAAGAGCAAAGCCGTGGTCCTGGGTGTCGTCGATCAGGACAATTCCGTCAGGCCGAAGGATGCCGCTGCACTTCGCTTTGAGAAATCCTACGTGGCAAGGGCCCGTTTGCAGCCCAAGCGGAAAACCCGACGAATTCGTCAGAGCACCGCAGTCCTTGACGAGCTTGGCCTTGATCGAAAGCGAGCAGCTCCCCGACGGGGAAAAGTTGTAGTTCGTGGAGATGCCGTCGATGGACTCCGGCAGCGGAGGTGAGCAGGCCTCTGTCCCGCCGTCCGTATCGGTGTTCGAGCTTGGGTGATCGACGCTGGGGCATTGGGCGAAAGCCCTGACAAACGAGGTTTTGAGACCTCCAGCCTTGCCTGGGGTGTTATATGGGCACGCTGCAGTTGCCGCGGTTGCATGGACCGACACGATCATCATTCCGAGAACGAAAACGAACGTCTTCCGTTGCATGGTGGACTCCTTTCTGTATGGCCCGGATGCGCTCCCGGGATCTGTAGACTTCTTCGTCTCGGATACAACGGGACGGCCCGCAGGCTGCCCGCTCGCGACCTACGGCAGCTGCGTCACGTACCACTCGTTGCGCAGCCGCGCCGGCCCCGGGAGGCCGTTCACGGTATTCGCGGCTGCATTGGAGGTCGCCGGCACACAGGCCGTGCCGACGGTCAAGGGCACGTGGGGATCGGGCGCACCCGTGGCGCTGATGGTCGCCCCGAAGCACTCGCGGTTCTCCGCGACCGTGCAGGCCCCATAGTCCCCGACCTGGCAGCCGCTGTCGTCGAAGCAACTGACGATGCCGCGACCATCCTCTTCGAGGAGGCCGTCGCAGTACATGTCAAAATTCGGCACCGTGCATTCGCCCTCTCCGTCGGGCCCGACGGTGCAGGCTTCGCCGGGACAGTTGTTCGGGCTGGTTGGCACGCCGAAGCCATGGGCCGTGCAGGTGCCCGCCGACTGCAAGGCGCACTGCGCATCGTTCGAGCACGCGATCGACGTATTGCCGCTGCAGACCGCGCAAGGACACATCGAGCCCAGCCCATCGGTGCAAGGGATGCCGGAGGCCAGCGTGCTCGTGCCCGTCGTCTCCGTGTGGGCGACCGATACCCCCAGTCCCGTGATGTTCGTACCCGATGACGGCAGGCAGTCGAGGCTGTAGTAGCCGCCGCCCGGCGCCGGATACGTCGGATCGCTGGCCGTCGCATCGCAGCTCAATCCGCCGGACTGGCCATTGATGCAGATGCCTCCACGTACGCCGTCGCCCGGGACATCGCCCTCGCAAGTCGGGCACGGGGCGAGGAACAAGCTATCACCCAGATGTAGCCGCACGAACTCGTTCAGGACCACGTCGCCGCTGCCCGCCTCGACGTTCCAGGTTCCCGACGCCTGGCTCGATGCCAGGCTGTACATGCAGACCGGTGTCCCCTGCACGACGACGGGCGAGGGCGCACGGGTGTAGCACTGGCAGACGGCGCCGCCGCAATCGTCGTTGTCGGCGACAAGGGGCTCATCGCAGACCGTGCGCGTATTGTTCGCGCAGCGGCAGTTTCCGGCTGCGGCATCGAAGCCGGTCACGTCGCAGGTGCCGCACGGCGACTCCGTGGCGCCATGGCAATCCATGGCGAAGGTCACGGGGGAGCCCGACGCCGAATCCATGTCGTGACGCCCGGCCCAGCCAACGTCCATCTCCGTCGCGCGATCGTCGCCCACCGCGTCGGCGCGCAGCTCCCAGAGCATTTTCGTCGGGCATGTCAGCGGCGCCTCCACCAGCGGCGTCCACAAGCTCGCGTGCGAGCTCAGCACGACCAGCTCGAGGTCGCCCGAGCCGAGCACGGTGCGCGATTGAAAACAGGGGTCCGGGCCGGCAATGCCGGGCGCGGCCGTGCAGTCCTCCACGAGAGTGCCGTCGCGCGTGATTGCGACTTCGTTCGGGTCGCCCGGAAGCGTGGACGCATCGAGCACGAAAGTGAGCACGAGGGGATTTTCGACCGTGGCTGCAGGCGCGGTGATGTCGAATTGTGTACCCATAACGGCGAAACCATTGGGGGCGGGGACGCTGCTCTCGATGATGCGCAGCACGACATCGCCGGCGTTCGGGGTTTCGAGGGAGGCCGTCATCGGCTCGTCCACGGTGGCACCGCCGGCGTCGCCGTCGGTGGTCGCCGTTCCGCCGGCCCCAACGTTGGCGGCGACCTCGACGCACTCGACCGTGCTGCCGATGCACGCAATCAGCGGGAGGAGGCCTTCTTCGAGGACCGCCCTGACGGCTTCACCGTAGCCGCTGGCACTGCAACCCGTATCCTCTTCCGCTTTCGTGATGGCACCGGCGAGCTTGCCACGCGATTTCGCGACCGCCTCTTCGCGCTTGGTGGCGTCGCCGCCGGTGGTGAACTTGGACCATGCCCCGAGCAGCCCCGAGGCGAACTTTCCGGAGGCTTTGCGGATGGCGGAAGCACAATCGCCGCCACTGCCCGGCACCGGCACGAGCGCCGCGATCTCCGCGGCCGTCGTGTGCACAATAGATGCCGATGTCGCGTCGAGCCCGTTGCAGTCGCCGTTCTTGTCCTCCGCAGTCGCGAAAGCGCCACTTCGCTTCGTGTTGCCCTTGGACAGGCATTCGGAATCGATGGCCGAACCGACCTTGGCGGCCTTGGAGTCGCAGCCGAGCACTGAGGCCGCGTACTTGCCGGATGCCTTGAGCTTTGTGGCGCGGCACTTCTGGTCGGCGGTGGGGGCCGCGAACCCGCTCGTTGCGGAAACGACGACCAGCAAAGCGGCGATGCCGCCGAGTCGAAGACAATGTGCGTACATGACAATCCCCTTGAAGCGATTCGTTGGGTCGCTCGCCGCGCTGCGGCCTCTGTCCTCGGGACCATCCAGGCCGGCAGGCGCGCACGGTACTAGCCGGACGACCTCACACAAGGGGCGGGAAGGCCCTTGTCCTTAAAAGCGACGCGATGTGTGACTCGTGCCACTCACTTTGGCGAAGCATGACGACCTCGGGGTTCACGAATCCGGGCCGAATCCGCGCAAACCCCTGCCGTCTCCCACAAACTTCGAGACCGGACGAGGCCCAGGTGCTTGTCGCTGGTTGTTGCGGAGCCGGGAGCAGCGGGGCGCCGGCGGCGAGCACAATCTAAACGTCCTCAACGAAAAGACAGGCGGGAGTCGCTAGGCCCCGCCCGTTTTCCGTGAAACTCGCGCCCTGAGAGCGCAGCCAATCGTGCAGCTTCCCGTCGACGATGATGTCGATGTCGGGCGCCTTCGCGGCGCGAATCGCCCACGATTCTCCGAGCAGGTACCACGACGTCGGCCTGACGTTCATTTCGTCGAAACGCAGGTAGATGGGCGGACACCCGAACGAAAACGGAGGGAGGAGTTTCAGCGAGATTCCGCGGGCGTGGATGCCCACCCTCAGCGGAACGAAACGCCGGAAGGCCAGCCCTCCGCCAAAAATCACCACCTGTTCGGGCGCCCTGTGGACCCGTGACGCGTCTGGTGCGGGAGCACCATAGTGGTCCGCCACGCGCCGCCACAGGCGCCCGTGAGTGTGCAAGGCAAAGCGCATCAGCCCGACGAGGACCAACAGGCCAACCAGCTTCGGAAAGGCCTCCAGGATCCCTCGCGCCGCATCCTCTCCCGCGACCCCACGCACAAGGAGGGAAACGACCCCCGAGAAGAAACTCAGCGCGAAACTGAAGAGCATCAGCGCAGCCACGCCGGTGACAAGCGAATTGAGGACGCGGCCCGCGAGACGCAGGGGTCGCAGCTGTTTCCTCTCGCCGGGTGAGGACGGCTTGTTCATGCGAATCTCACTCCGAGTGGCAGAAACGTCGGGGGAACGATGCGCCGCCGGATGGATCGGAGAGGGCCGGACGGTGTTGACACACGTCGACCGGCCTGCGGCCGTCCAGGAGACCTCGGGGTCGCGGGGCGTCTTTCCCGGGAGGGAACGCCGTGCATCTCCAGTTTTGCCTCTCTCGATCGCCTCGTTCCTCGCAGCAGGCTGCCAACCGAATCCCCGGAGCAACCGGAGCGATTCAGGTTTGCCGTTGGGGAAACCTGTACCTGTCCCGGGTTTCCGAAGCCGCCCGCTCGAAGCGCGGAGGTGGGGCTTGCTCCTGCGCTGGCCCGCTAGTCGCGTGCTGCCGTGGCGGATGCCGGGCCGGCAATCGGAAGAGTGAAGCAGAAGGTGCTGCCCGTCCCGCCTCCCGGGGCGACCCAGATCCGTCCACCGTGGGCCTCGACGATCCATTTTGCGATGAACAGGCCAAGGCCGAGACCACGCCGGTCGCTCGTCTTGAGCTGGGAGAACTTCTCGAAAACGCGGGATCGCGCCTGTTCCGGGATGCCCGGCCCGTTGTCGCTGACCGAAATCTCGACCTCGGCCCCCTTTCGGCAAAGCGAAAGCTCGATGGCGCCGCCCTTGGGAGTGAACTTCAGGGAGTTCCCGATCAGGTTGGACAGCACCTGGAGGATCCTGTCGTGGTCCAGTCCCGTGACGATCGGTTCGGGGCCGGCGTGAATGGTCATCGAGAAGGACTTGCTCGTGACGACAGGGTCGAACATGTCCACGCACTCTTTCAAGAGCGCAAGAAGGTCGATCTCTTCCAGCCTCAGGTCCAGCTTGTCGTGCGACATGCGCTCCACGTCGAGCAGGTCGCTGATCATCCGGTCCATGCCCGCCGCACCTTGCTCGATCGTTTTCAGGATCTCCAGAAGGTGGATCGCATCCACCTTGTCCCTGGAAAGGCCGCCGCGCATCACGTGAGCGCCGACGGAGATGGAGAAAAGCGAGTTGCGCAGGTCGTGGCTGACGATCGCGAGATACTGATCTCTCGTGATCAGGGCGGCCTTGGTCAGATCGTGGGAGGTTGTCTCGTCGGACAACAGCGCCGTGCGGAGTTCCGACTCCAGGTCGATGCCCGCCCGTTCGTCGTGAAGATTGCTGTCGGTTTCCTTTCGCTCGGCTTCCAGCACGGCCTCGGCGATCAACCGCTTCTGGAAACGCTCCCGTTCCCGGGCACGATCTTCCCTCTTTCGTTCGGCGACCTGGGCCGCGTCGGAGCGCTCCCGCTCCCGAGCAAGGATGTCGTCGTCGAGCCGGCCCCCTTCGACGCCGGCCGCACCGAGCAGGTGTTCCTTGTCGAGATCGACTTCGGCGCGCAGGTCCGCACGCTTCGTGTCGGCGGCGATCCGGCTCCGGCGAATGGTCTCGCTCGTCTCCTCCTCGACCTGTGACATTTCATGATCGAGCAACTCGTCCGTCTTGTCCCGCTCGTCCTCCAGGCTTTGGTCGGTCTTGCCACGCAGTTCCTGCGCGGCATCTGGATCTTTGGTCGCCATGGATCGTTGCCTCGCAACTCCCATTCCGGAAACCCGTGACCGCCGCAAGCGGGGTCGGGGAACCCGTGTGGACGTGAGCGGCTAGTTGACCACCCTGGACTTGAACTCCCGCCCGCCCTTGGACCAGCTCGCTTCGAGGAACGGCACCCGCCATTCGCGGTCGGCAGCATCCTTCACGACGAAGAGAAACATCCCGGCCCGTTTCTCGCGGAACGGCTTGGTCCAGTCCACCAAGCTGCTTTCGAAGGAGAACTCCTCCTCGTCCGGTCCCGTGGTGTAGTAGTTGTAGGTGACGTCAGGACCCTGGGCCACGGTCTCCGCGACCGCACCCAGTTCCTCGGCGCTGTCCGTGTCCACGAAAATCGTCCTGACGGTCTTCAGGGGGTAGTCCGCTGCCACCGTGATCGTCACATCCAGTGACCCCGGATACTGGTCGATCGGCTTCCTGGCGTTCGCGCGTTCGCTCACCGGGGAATCCAGAATCACCCGCACGGCGTCTGCGGAAAGACGTTGCTCCTCGGTTCGTGGATTCGCAAACACACCTCCTGCTTCGAATCGCACCCTGGGAGCGTGGAAGAGTTTCTCGAAGATCGGGAGGTCCGGGGGGTTGGAAATCGCCAAGCCGTCGTCGTCGAACATCGACGTGCACCACTCGACCGGCGCTGCATTGCTCTCACTGAAAGACTTGAGGTACTCGGCCAGGCTCTTCTTGACGGCATCGAGCCCGGCGTCGGTGGCTGCTTCCGCGATCACGACGGAATGGAATCTTCACAGCCGTCCCTTCTGTCGCAACTCGGCGATCAGCCGCCGGACGCGGACGTCCGCGCGGCCATCGACGCCCGTACCGTCCTCTAACTCGCCCCCGCCTCCGGCACCGCCCGCGGAAAACGGATGTACGAATCGATCAGTAGTTCCATCAGCGCCCCGTCCTCGGGCGTCGGGCCTTCGAGGAGCCCGCGCTCACGAAGGTCCGCGATCATGCGATCCACCACGAAGTCCACCGTGAGGTCGCTCGTGTGCTCGGCCCAGGCGCGGCGTTCGGCTTCGCTCTCGAAGCAGTAGGCCTTCCACGACACCGAAAAGCGCAGGTCTTCCCAGCGGTAGTGCGTCACCTCGCGATCGCCGTCCTTTACCGTCCACTCGCGGCCGCCGGTGTTGGTGAGTCGCATGCCCGGCCTCAGTTCGTCTACCGGTGCAGCGGTTTCGCGCACGCGGTCCACGCCGTGGAACACCGAGTCCGTGTCCAGAAGCAGCGCGGTGTTGAAGCGCACCGGATGGGCCACCGGCGCAGCTTCGGCGCCGTCCGGATAGAAGGCGAATTCACCGCCCGCGCAGTCGTGGTACCAGGCCACGGCCGTCGCAATCGGCATGCGGTACTCCTGGAAGAGACCGCTGTGGTGCATGGCGACGATGAGCCACTGGGCGTGGGTCTTGCGGCTCACGCCGCGGAACTCGGGCACGTCGGTGTGGATGGCCAGTTCCTGGCCGGGCACGAGCAGGTTGGCGTACACGATGGCCGGCACCACCACGGGCCGCTCGAAGAGGCGACGCGCCGCTTCCACGAAACCCTCGTGGTGGAGATAGGGCTCGACGCCCGGCGCGACGATCTCGTCGCCGTAGGCGTAGGTTTCGCGGAAGTAGTTGGTGCGGGCCGCCAGCACGTGGATGGGCTCGCTGCGACCGAAACGCCCGCCCGACAGCACGAAGTTGCGGGCAGCGTCGTAGCGGGCCGGGTAGCCCCTGCCGAGGCCCTCGAAGGTCGGCTCCTCGGAATACATCTTATAGCTGCCGTGGCGGTGGCAGAGATCGACGAGGTCGGCAGCCTGGCCGGAGGTGAGGAGGGGGTCGAAGGCGGTGAAGGCATGTCCCATCGGCGCAAAGTAGCGAAGCCGCTGCTCTCTGGCGAGACGCTTGCGGCCCGGACGACTTGACTGGCCCGGGGCGGAATGATCATTCCTCTGCCCGCCCAGCCTGTTTTCCCGGCCCCGGGACGACCGGTCGGAGCCCCCGGGACCCAGCCGGTCCCCCAGGAGCATCACCATGGCCTCGACCCCCTCCCCAGCCGTCCTCATCACGGGCTGTTCGACAGGAATCGGAAGAGCCGCCGCCCTTCGCCTCGTGAAGACGGGCCGTCCCGTCTACGCCACTGCCCGGCGACCGGACTCCATCCGCGACCTCGAAGCTGCAGGCTGCACCACTCTGGCCCTCGACGTCTGCGATGAAGCCTCCATGGCGGCCGCCGTAGCCGAGGTCGAAGCCCGCGAGGGCGCCGTCGGCGTGCTGGTCAACAACGCCGGCTACGGCAGCGACGGTGCGATCGAAGAAGTGCCGATGGACGAAGTACGCCGCCAGTTCGAGACCAATGTCTTCGGCCTCGCGCGCATGACGCAACTCGTGCTGCCCGGCATGCGCGCCCAGCGCTCGGGCCGCATCCTCAACCTGAGTTCCATGGGCGGCCGCATGACGCTGCCCGGCGGCGGCTTCTACCACGCGACCAAGTACGCGGTGGAAGCGCTCAGCGATGCGCTGCGTTTCGAAGTGGCGGGCTTCGGCATCCAGGTGGTGATCATCGAGCCGGGCATCATCAAGACCGAGTTCGGTCGCACGGCCCTCGACAAGGTGAACGCGGCCGCGAAACCGGGATCGCCCTACGAGGACTTCCACCACAAGCTGGCCGCCAGCCTCGAGGATATCTACACCGGCTCGCTTGCGAAGATCGCAGCCGATCCCGATACGGTGGCCAAGGTGATCGAAAGAGCCATCACGGCTTCGCGCCCGAAGACGCGCTATCTCGTCACCGCCGGGGCCCACGTTTTTGTCGGATTGCGAAGGTGGCTCGGCGACCGCGGCTTCGACGCCTTCCTGCGCACGCAGTTCCCGAGCCCGGGTCGCACGGACTGACGTGCATCCGGCGCGGGCGCGCCAAGCTGTCGGGCAACCATGAACGATGAGGAAGGAGGCGGCGCCGCTCGCGACGGGGGGAGGTCCCATCAGCTGAGGTCACGGGGGAGAAACCTCGTCCGGACTGCCGCAGAGAGGCGGCTTTCCGGACCTGGAGCATTCGAACGACGCCGCCCGCTTTCCTCGTCCGCCCGATCTGACCCGGGCAGGCGAGTGAATTGGCTGGACGGGGAGAGCTTCCTGACAGACCCCCGGCTCTCCCTTCCGTAGAGCGGGGAGCATAGCCCCAAGGACCCCCGTCGCAAAACCCTCGAAGGCATCGCAAGGACTTTTTTCTCCCAGCCGGCCCATTCTTTCCGTCGTCGGAGCGCTGGAGCCTCGAACGAGAGATCTCTTTCCCCGAGCGAGGACCGGGAGAGCGCTTCCTGTAGCAAACCTCACATCGATGAACCGGAGGCAGGCCGGTCCTCGCGCCGTCCGAGGCGGCCGAAAACCTCACCTCGACTGCTCCGGGGCTGGCCTGCAACTCGCTCCCGCGCTAACTGCCTGCTCCCGGCACGAGGCCCAGATGCCCGACAACCGTCCGGAGGAAAAGTCCGCATCCCGCAGCCCGCCAGGCGCCCAGCCGCCCCCGCCGGGACGAGGCCGCCCAGGAGTCAAGCCCATGGAAATCAACGGTATCGCCCACATGTTCGTCACCTCGAGCGACTTCGCCAGGTCGCGGGATTTCTACTCCCGGTTGCTCCCCTTCCTGGGAATGAAGCCCGTGCTCGACGCCGACGGTTTCTACTACTGCGTGGGCGGACGCACCGCCTTCGGGGTGCGATCCTGCGACCCCAGCCACGCCGGCGAGCGCTTCGTCCAGGACCGGGTGGGCCTCCACCACGTCTGCTTCCGGGCCCGTGAGCGCGAGGACGTGGACACCGTCCACCGCTTCCTGGTCGAAATAGGGGCCACTATCGTGCACGAGCCCGAGGACGGGCCGTGGGCCCCCGGCTACTACTCCCTGCTTTTCGAGGACCCGGACGGAGTGCGCCTGGAGATCAACCACGTCCCCGGCAAGGGGCTCCTTGGCGGCCCCGACAAGGCTCCCTGACGAGGGATCGGTGCATCTCCGCCCGCGCCGAAGATCAGCCGGCCGGCGCTTTTGCATCCTGATGCGCCTTCCTTCAATGGTCGGCGCGTGAAAGCCGTTCGCCTGGAAGACTTCGAAGAGACCGCCCGCAGCTACCTGCCCGACGCCGCCTACGACTATTTTGCCGGCGGCGCCTGCGACGAGACCACGCTGCGCGACAACGTGGAGGCCTTCGGCCGTCTGCGCCTGCTCGGCCGCGTGCTGCGCGACGTCTCCGAGCGCACGCTGGCCACCGAGATCCTGGGAACCCGCGTCGCCATGCCGGTGATGATCGCGCCGGTGGCCATGCAGAAGCTGGCCCACGAGGACGGCGAACTGGCCACCGCGAGAGCGGCCGCCGCAGCCGGCATCGTGAAGATCGCCAGCGGCCTGGCCACCACCTCGCTGGAGGACATCGCCGCAGCAGCGGCCGGTCCCCGCTGGTTCCAGCTCTACGTCTACAAGGATCGCGGGCTCACCGCCGAGCTCGTGCGCCGCGCCGAAGCCGCCGGCTACGGCGCCATCGTGCTGACCGTGGACGGTCAGGTTTGGGGGCGGCGCTACCGCGACATGCGAAGCGGCTTCGCCTTGCCGCCGGGCATGACGTTGGCCAACCTGTCCGAAGCCGGCCTCGACCGTTTCCCGGCCGGCGCGCGCGACTCGGGCCTGGCCGCCTACGTCGGCAACCTTCTCGATCCGCGCCTCGACTGGAACGACGTCGCCGGCCTGGTGGCCTCCACCCGCCTTCCCGTCGTCGTCAAGGGTATCCTGCATCCCGACGACGCGCGCCTGGCCGTGGCCCACGGCGCGGCGGCCGTCTTCGTCTCCAACCACGGCGGTCGCCAGCTCGACGGTTCGCCCGCCACCATGGACGTGCTCGAAGCCGTCGTGGACGCGGTGGCCGGTCGCGCCGAGGTTTACCTCGACGGCGGCGTGCGCCGCGGTACCGACGTCATCAAGGCCCTGGCCATCGGCGCGCGCGCGGTGGCCGTCGGCCGCCCTGCCGTCTGGGCGCTGGCCTCGGGTGGACAGCGCGGCGTGACGCGCATGCTCTCGCTGCTGCGCGAGGAGAGCGACATCGCGCTGGCCCTTTGCGGCGCGGCCACTCCCGGCGACCTCGACCGGTCGCTGGTGGTGTAGGGCGCCGACGAAGCAACTACCGGCCAAGGTCCCGACATCATCTTTCGAAGCGAGGGAATCATGGGAAGACTCCAGGGCAAGGTTGCCGTTCTCACGGGCGCGGCCAGCGGTATCGGCGAAGCGGCGGCCAGGCTGTTCGCCTACGAAGGGGCGGCGGTGGTGCTGGCCGACGTCAACGATGAACGCGGCGAGAAAGTGGCGGCCGACGTGCGCGCCAATGGCGGCCGGGCCGACTA
>JBHEPB010000047.1:0-11029 GCA_046260515.1 Binatia bacterium | reverse complement strand
GTGCGGAGGTCGGAAAAATCGAACATCGGTGTGGACTCCTGGTGGGCCTTCCGCGAAGCGGTCGGACCGGTCATCTCGGCGCCGGCAGGGCCGGCGATGTCGGCGCCGGCAGCGCCGGCGATGTCGGCGCCGGCAGGGCCGGCTGGGCGACCCTACCTGCTGGGCGCTCTTGCGGCCATGTCATTCCACGAGAGGGATCGACCGACGGTCCCTCCGGCGCCGTCTTCTGCCGCGCCCGGCAGAGAAGCGGGCGAGGCGGCGCTGATGGTCCTTGACCCTATTCCGTACAGTCCGTACAGTTCGGCCATGAACAAGCCCCAACACCGGGGCGCCGAAGAGGCGCGCAACCAGCTCCCCCAACTGCTCGCTGAAGCGGAAAAGGGGCAGTCCACGATCATCACGCGACACGGCCGAAGTGTCGCTGCCCTGGTCCCGCTGGACCAGTTGGGCGGTCGGCAACAGCGAGCCCTCACCACCTTGGCGGGTTCGGGCAAGGGACTTTTGGGACGCGACGCCGGCCGGGCAGTCCAACGCCTTCGCGAAGAATGGAACCGCTAAACGCAACCGCCGTTCCCGCCGGCGCGCTGCTGCTGGTGGACAGTGCGCCCATCATCTACGTCCTCGACGGCCACTCGAAACTGGCGAAGCGATTCGCGCCGTTGTTCGAACGCCATGCCCGCGGAGAGCTCTCGCTGGCGGTCACGACCATCACCATCGCGGAAGTCCTCACCGGTCCCGTCTCGGCGGGCGAGGAAGCCCTGGCGAAGAAGTACCGGGTCGTCCTCGAATCCTGGCAGGTCGTGGACCTGACGGCGGAGATCGCGGAGAGCGCGGCGCGTCTGCGACGTCCCCTCCAGTTGAAGCTCCCCGACGCCATTCAAGCGGCAAGCGCCCTGGCCATCGGTGCGGATGCCCTGGTCACTCACGACCGCGACTTCTCCCGCTTGACCTCTCTTTCGGTCCTGAATTGAAGGGGCGACCTGCCTGCGCCTTTCCCCACGGAGACCACGATGCCCCGCAACACCCCCATCGACTTCGATTCGAGCAAGCCCTCGTCGCCCTTCTACAACGACAGCCACCGCGAATGGCGTGACTCCCTGCGCCGCTGGCTGGCCAGGGAAGTGGCCCCCTGGGTGAATGAATGGGAAGAGGCCGGGGAGATCCCGCTGTCCCTCTACAAGAAGGCCAGCGAGTTCGGGCTCTCCCGCCTCGGCTACCCCGAGGAGTACGGCGGCCTGTCGAGCGGCTTCGACCATTTCCACCACATCATCTCCTCGGAAGAGACCGCGCAGATGGGCGCCGGCGGCATCTTCGCTTCCCTCATGGTGCACGGCATCGGCCTGCCGCCCATCCTTGCCCTTGGCTCCACGGAGATGAAGGAACGCGTAGCGCCCGCCGTGCTTTCCGGCGACAGGAAGATCTGCCTCGGCATCACCGAGCCCGGCGCCGGCAGCGACGTGGCCAGCATCGAGACCCGCGCCACCCGCGAGGGCGACGAGTTCGTGGTGCGCGGCAGCAAGATGTTCATCACCGGTGGACTGAGGGCCGACTACATGACGACGGCCGTGCGCACCGGCGGCCCCGGCATGGGCGGCATCTCCCTGCTCTTGATCGAAATGGACCGCCCGGGCGTTTCGCGCACCAAACTCGACAAGATGGGCTGGTGGGCCTCGGACACCGCGGCCGTCTACCTCGACGAAGTCCGCGTGCCCGCCGGCAATCTCATCGGCCCCGAGAACCAGGGCTTCCTCGGCATCGTCCTCAACTTCAACAGCGAGAGGCTGGGCATGGCCTCCAGTGCCAACGGCTACGCACGCACCTGCCTCGTCGAAGCCGCGCGTTACGCCCAGCAGAGGCAGACTTTCGGAAAGCGCCTGGCCGACCACCAGGTGATCCGCCACAAGATCGCCGAGATGCTGCGCCAGGTGAACGCCACCCAGGCCTACCTGGAGAACTGCGCGTGGCGCGTGCAGCAGGGCGAAACGCCGGCGGCCGACCTGGCGCTGCTCAAGGTGCAGGCCACGCTCACCATGGAGTTCTGCGCTCGCGAGGCCATGCAGGTGCTCGGCGGCGCCGGTTACCTGCGCGGAAACAAGGTCGAGCGCATCTACCGGGAGGTCCGCGTCAACGCGATCGGCGGCGGCTCCGAGGAAATCATGCGCGACCTTGCCGCCCGCCAGATCGGGCTCTGATCCCCGGCGCGGCCACGGCGGGCGATCCGGGGCCGCGCCGTCCAAGCCGCTGCTCCCGCACCACGCGGGGTCGCCTCACGGATTCGGCAGGCAGACCCGCCGGACCTGGGGCGCGTTCCCCAGGCGTTCCCCGAACGTGTCGTACATCTCCACCGAGTGGCCCAGGTACGAAGAACCCTCGTCGTTGCGGCAGCGGATCCGGTAGCAGGTGTATTCGGCGCGCACCGTCGGTCCACGGTAACCCTCGTAGGGCCCCGTGGTGTCGTGCAGCACGGTTTCGACAGGGACGCAGTGTTCGACGGCCTTCACTTTCATGTCGCACCAGGTCATGGCGCCGTAGGCTTCGGACCTCGGCCAGAAGGCGGCCGTGTAGCCGCTGACGGCATAGCTGTCCTTCACCTTGGCGCAGATCAGCGAGTCCTCCTCGACAGCGGCCAGGACGCGCGCCGGGGACGCGACAAGCAGCCCAAGCAGGAGAAGGCCAAAGGGGAAGAGCCTGGAGGGGCCGGAGGCTGGGAGATCGGAAGCTCTCATGGTCGTGCTCCTTACGGTCCTCGGTCCCGCTGCACCCCTTCTCGGGTGGGGAGGCGGGACCCGGGAGATCGCGCGACTCGTGGAGGACCGTCTCCCACGCGCCGCAACGCCAACGAACGTTCGTTGGTAACGCGGCGCGGCGCACTTGTCAACGCAGTGCGTAAGGAAAAGCCCCGGCTGGGCGACAAGTCACCTGGGCCCGGGTTCCGTGCAGACGAGGACCCTGGCATCGAAGATCGGGCCGAGGACCATCGTGCCGCCGGCGGTCGCGGCGGTGGCCGCTGCCGAGAGAAGGGTGCCGTCGTCGAGGAACACCTCCTCGACGACGCCGGAGTCGGGATCCACGCGCAGGACCTGGGAGGGCGCGGGCTTCGCGGCGTCGCCGGCATGGGCGAGGAAGTCGAAGATCTTCGGGTGGGCCGCCACCGAGAGTCGTCCGGAGGACTCCACCTCGATGTTGTCGGGGGAGGAACCCAATCCGATCGTCCGGCGCAGCGTGAGATTGCCGGAGTCCGGGTCGCGGTCGTAAACCCGCACCGCCTGGCCGAGCAGTTCGGCCACGTACACGCTCCCTCCGTCCGCGCTCGCGTTGATGCCGTTGGCGAAGGCGATGCCGTCCGCGGCAATGCGACCGCGGCTGCCGTCGAAGTACGACACGCTGGCCCAGGGTAGCTGGAGGTAAGCCTCGACGGTGGCCAGGAAACCCTCGCGATGGCGGCGGTCGTTGGTCGCGTAGAAGCGGCGCTTGCCGACGGCAACGATATCGTTGGGCGAGGACAGGTCGGGATAGGTCACCGTCTCGACGTGGTGGAGACGATCCGGCTCGACGTCGAAAATCTCCACCGTGTGGCCGCCCGCGGCGGGGTGGTTGATCACGAACAGGCGCTCTCCGCCGTCCTCCCCCCGCCAAAGGGAGATTCCATGAGGATGAAAATCGGCAGGAGAGCCACGGGTCAGCGGCACCGGCAGCGCCGCATTGCTGCGAAGATCGAGCGAATAGATCTCCCCGCGCACCGGTCGCCCGGCTGCCGTGGCGCGCCGGTCGTCGGCCGAAAGGTAGGCCACTCCGGCCTCGGGATGGATGGTGACGTCCTCGGCGCCGACCGCGCCGGTCACCGTGCGGCAGTCCCCGGTATGGTGGGATTCGAGGACACGCATCATGCCGGAGCGGGAGACGATGCGGTAAGCCGCGACTCCCACGAAGGCCACGACGGCGAGCAGTAGCAGCAGCAGGACGCGTTTCATGGATGGCTGGCCTCGACTGCCACCATGTCAGCGCGCCGGCTTTCGCACCAGCGTGACCACGAGCGTCACGACGGTCAGCGGAAGCACGAAGCCCAGCATCGCGTCGGCGAAAGCCTCGGTGGCCTCGTGGCGCTGGGCCGCCATCACAACGTAAGCCGAATAGGCCACGTAGTAGCCGAGGAAGAGAGCTCCTTCCCATCGCGCGATTTCCCGGCCGGTCAGGAAAACCGGCAGGCACGCCGCCTGCACGGCCAGCATCACCCACAGGTCGAAGCTGGCCACGTCGGGGGGCAGGGGCAGGGCCGGCGCGCCGCTCGCCGCGGCGACAACGGCACCCAGGCCCACCACCCCGAAGATGTTGAAGATGTTGCTGCCGACCACGTTGCCCACGGCGATGTCGCGTTCGCCCTTGAGGCTTGCCATCACGGATGCCGCGACCTCGGGCAGCGAGGTGCCGGCCGCCACGATGGTGAGGCCGATGACGACTTCGCTCAAACCGGCGGCGCGCGCGAAAACGACCGCCGAAGAGACGAGCGCTTCGGAACCAAGGACGAGGAGGGCGAGGCCGGCAACCACCAGGCCGACCTGCACCGGCAGTCGCGAGTCCCAGTCGCCCCGCCCGGCCGGCCGAAGCTCGGCCGCGAACTCGTCGGGAACCGAGCCCTGGTTCTCGGCCCGCGACTGGCGCACGAGAAACACCGTGTAGCCGACCAAAAGGGTCAGCAGCAGGACACCGTCCAGCATGCCGAACACGCCGTCCATCCCGAGCACCACCAGGAGCAGGGCGCCGCCGATCATGATCGGCGCCTCCTGGCGGATCACCTGCCGGTGCACGGCCAGCGGCGTGATCACCGCCGCCATGCCGAGGATGAAGAGCACGTTGAAGATGTTGCTGCCCACCGCGTTGCCGAGAGCGAGTCCGCTTTGCCCAGACAACACGGCGCCCGTGGTCACGGCCATCTCGGGAGCGCTGGTGCCGAAGGCGACCACGGTGAGGCCGACCACAAGGGGGGAAAGGCCGAGTCCCAGCGCCAGACGCGACGCGCCCCTCACCAGGAGGGAGGCGCCGGCGATCAGGCCCGCGAGGCCGGCGATAAAAAGGAGTAGGGGAATCAGGAACGCTGTCTCCAGCCCCGCGCGTGCGCAGCAGCCGGGTCCGGGGAGTGCCCGGTCCCGGCCGGCCGCGTCAGGCCTGAAGCGCGTCGGCGGCCATTTCGAGCACGTCGCGGTTGGCCACGGATTCTTCCTGTTCCTTGGCCTTCACGCCGTCGGTGAGCATCGTCATGCAGTAAGGGCAGGCCGAGGCGATGGTGGTCGCCTTGGTCTCCAGCAGCTGCTCCACGCGCAGCACGTTCACGCGCTGCTCGGGCTTCTCTTCCACCCACATGCGGCCGCCGCCGGCGCCGCAGCACATGCCGAAGCTCTTGGTGCGCTCGGGCTCGCGCAGGTCCACGCCCGACAGGGCCTCGAGGATGCGGCGCGGAGCGTCGTACACGTCGTTGTAGCGGCCGAGGTAGCAGGAGTCGTGGTAGACCACCGAGCCCACCGCCGAACCGTTCATCTTGAGGCGCCCCGAGGTGATCAGGTCGGAGACGATCTCGGTGGCGTGCATCACCTGGTAGTCGCCGCCGAACTGGGGGAACTCGTTCTTGATGGTGTTGAAGCAGTGGGGGCAGTTGGTGATGACCTTCTTCACCGCAAAGTCGTCGAAGGTCTCCACCGCCATCTGCGCCATCGACTGGTAGAGGTACTCGTTGCCGAGGCGGCGCGCGGTGTCGCCGTTGCAGGGCTCGTCGCGGCCGAGGATGGCAAAGGACACGTCGGCGGCCTTCAGCAGCTTGGCCACGGCCTTGGTGATCTTCTTGGCGCGGTCGTCGAAGGAGCCGGCGCAGCCCACGAAGAACAGGTACTCGGCCTCCGGGTTCTCGGCCAGGGTGGGGATGTCCATGCCCTCGGCCCAGTCGGCGCGCTTGTCGGCGCCGATCCCCCAGGGGTTGCTCTGCCTCTCCATGCCCTGGAACACGCGGGTCAGCTCGGCCGGGAAGCGCGCGGCTTCCTGCACCAGGTGGCGGCGCATGTCCACGATCTTGTCGACGTACTCGATGTTGACCGGACAGGCCTCCTCGCAGGGGCGGCAGGTGTTGCAGGACCACAGCACCTCGTCGTGGATCACTTCGGCCGGGCCTGTCTCCTCGCCGGTGGCGACGATGCCCTCGAAGTCCGGGTCCGTCACCGACTGGGGGTTGGCGTAGAGGTAGTCGCGCAGGTTCAGCATCAGCTGGCGCGGGGCCAGGGGCTTGCCGGTGGCGGTAGCGGGGCACACCGACGAGCAGCGTCCGCACTCGGTGCACGAGTACATGTCGAGCACCTGCTTCCAATCGAAGTGGCGCATCTGCGAGGTGCCGTAGATGGCGTTCTCGCTCTCGAGGTCCTGCTTGGAAAGCCGACCGAAGGGCTCGAGCTTGGTGAAGAACACGTTCGGAATCGAGGTGATCACGTGGAAGTGCTTCGAGTTGGGCAGCAGGTTGATGAAGGTGAGGATCACCAGGTTGTGGATCCACCAAGCGGCGTCGCTGGCCGACTGGGCGAAGCCGGCATTGGGCATGGCGCTGGCGATCAGGGCCGAGGCCCAGCCCCAAACCCTCTCGGCCTCGATCTCCGGGTCGCCCGCCATGAAGACCATGCGCCCGGCGTCGTAGACCAGCCCGCTGGTGGTGATGGTGGTGATGAAGAAGAGGATGAGGATGGCTTCCCAGTGGGGATGCGCCGCCACCCTCTCCTCGGCCGGAAGGAAGCCCATGAGGCGGCGGGGGTGGGTGATGAGCCAGCGCGACACCAGGATGAGGGCCGACACGGCCACCAGCACCTCGAAGGTGTCCTTGAGAGCGACGATGGGCCCGCCGAACTCGGCGGCGCCGACGAAGGGCAGCTGGAAGTGGGGGAACCAGCCGCGCGCGAACATGTGGACGACCTGGTAGCCGAGGATGAGGAAGCCCCAGAACACCAGGGCGTGAAGGATGCCGGCCCTGCGGTCGTGGGTTGGGCCCTTGAAGAACTTGAACTGGCCGAGGGCGTACTTCAGGGTACGGTTGATGCGTTCCTGGAGGTTGTCCCAACGATCGGCCGGACGCATGTAGCCGAGGATCGCGAACCGCTGGTAGGCCTGGAATACGAACAAACCGGCCAGGCCGACGAAAGCGATGGTCCAGATGACGGTGCTCAACATGCAACCTCCACAGCCCGCGTGCGCCCGCCAAGGGCTCGAAATCGCGAGGCGCGCGATTTAACCGGGGACTACTTCGCCTTGCAATCCAATCGCTTGCAGACCACGGCGCTTCCTTGCGGCCGCTCCCGGCCCGGCCTTTTCCGCGCCTCCCTGGCCCGGGCGCTTCCGGCCCTGGCCCTGCTCGGCCTCGTCGCCTGCTCGCGGGCGGCGTCCGATCCGGTCGTCACCGTGCATTCGGCCAGCGGCGACGCCGTGGTCTCGGTGGAACTGGCCCTCACCCGCGAGGCCCAGTCCCGCGGCCTCATGTACCGCACCGAGCTGCCCGAGGGCACGGGCATGCTCTTCGTCTTCGACAAGGACGCCGAGCGCTCGTTCTGGATGAGCAACACGCCCCTGTCGCTCGACATCCTCTACATCCGCAGCGACGCGACCATCGTGTCGATCGCCTCGCGCACGACGCCCTTCTCCAAGACGACGATCCCGTCGCGGGGCCCCGCCCGCTATGTGCTGGAAGTGCCGGGCGGCTGGTCGCAGCAGCACGGCGTGAAGCCCGGCGACCGCCTGACGCTTCCCGACCTCGAAGGCGCCGGCCGGCCGGGCGACTGAGGACGCTGGGCGATTCAGTCCCTCGATGTCGTAGCAAAGCCCAGCTCGCGTGGCGTAGCCATGTCGATGCCCGGCCACCGCACCAGCGAGATGAGGAAGCGCCGGACGGCTGCGGCGAGGGCCGGTACTGGGCCTGCCTCGCCATCCTACCCGCGGGGGCGGCCGCAGAGCAGTCCCCGGGGACTGTCACTGCATCGACAGAAACGCCGACGAGCCCTACCCGGCGGCCGCGCAGCAGTCCCCGGGGAATGTCCCTGCGCCGCCGGGAGTCCCGCGCTTGCCGTCCATGAAGGAGCGTCCGAAGTCGAGATCGGCCTGGTACTGGTTGTGGGCCCGGCAGCGAAGCTCGACGTTGTCCGGCGTGTGGCCGCCGCCCCGGGCGAAGGGAACTTCGTGGTGGAACTCGATGTTCCTGGTCTCGTCGCAGCGACGTCCCCGAGCGTCCACGTAGCGGCACCGGCCACAGTCGCGGCGCCAGACCTCGCGCCGCACGGCGGCCGGAACGCCGCGGGTTCGTCGTCCGCCGCTGGTCGCGGCCACGGCGGCCGGGGGCCTGGGCCGATCGGTGTGCGCGGCCTTGCGCTGGAGCGTCTGGACGAGCAGCAGGTCGATCGCGCGGCCGATGATCGCCGCCGGATCGCGTCCGGTCTCGCTGCGGCCGAGCAGGTCCTGCAGGGAACGAAGCTTATCGTGGACGGCCTGGTCGACGGTGATCTCGATCTTGTAGCGCCGAGGGCCAAGCGCGACGATCGGCCTTGGCGCGGATCCGGGCCTCGGTGGCCAGGGCGGTCGTCGCTCGCGTGCGCTCGAGCCCTCGTTCCCGTCCGGCGATGGGCCGGCAGCGCTGCCTACGCCCGCGATCTCGCCACCGTCCGCCGATGCGCCGCCAGCGGTACGTTCGCCCTGCGCCGTCGCAGCCGTCGCAGCCGCCGCGCCCGCCGTCGCGCCCGTCGCTGTCGCGTCTGCCGGCACGGAACCGGTCTGCGCCGGCTTCACCGGCTTCCCATCCTTCGACGCCACCGCCGGTCCATCGGCCGACGCGCAGGCGACGCCACGTCCCGGCAGCGCGCGGATACGCGACGGCACGTCCGGTCGCGGCGCAAGCTCGGCGACCAGGTACTCGACCTCGCGCGAGCTCTTGTGCCTGGCGCGTTCGAGCAGCTCCACGTGATTGTCCTGGGTAAGGTGTCCGGCCAGCCGCTGGATCGCGCTCAGGTGCAGCTCGCCGCGCGCCACCATTGCCCGCAGGACCGGATAGCGCCGGGCCGTCCGCGCTGCCCGCAGTCGCTTGGCCGCCGCCTGCTCCGACATGTGGAACCGCTTCATGCAGAA
The DNA here is from genome assembly GCA_046260515.1 of Binatia bacterium. Taxonomy (GTDB): domain Bacteria; phylum Desulfobacterota; class Binatia; order UBA1149; family CAITLU01; genus DATNBU01. The sequence goes on along the minus strand of JBHEPB010000047.1, from coordinate 1,894 downwards.
GGTGAACATGGAGGAGCAGGCGAATTTCGCCCATAGCTTGCGCTCGTCGATCTCGGCGATCGCGACCAGCAGGTCGGCCGTGGTGCGGCGATCGCGAACGACGAGGCCCTCAAAATGATCGAGCAGTTCGCGTTCGGACAGATGGGCGAGTGAATCGGCGGGCGTGTCGGCGAGTGAATCGAGTGATATCGTCATGAGCCGTTTGTACCACGGGTTTTCGGGCGGCCGCCGACGGCACGGGTGCGATGGTCACGAAACGTGCGGACCTGGCGGCCACGCGCAGCGAGGGACGAACGACCGCAGGAAATCCGCGCGAAAAGCCGCCCGCGGCGCAACAGCCCGCGACAGGCGAGCGCAGAAGGCCGAAAACCCCGTCAATCGCAATCGACACGGAAGCGACGAATCGATGACAGATACGCATACCCGCAACCGATGCCGACCGCCGCACAACAGTCCCCGGGGACTGCTCCGCACGGCATGTCCGCAACCGTTCGCGACCACCGAACAACAATCCCCGGGGACTGTCCTGCAGGGCATGCCCGCAACCGAGCCACGCAGTCCTCCGACCTCTACGAACTGGTCATCGAGAGGCATCGGCGTTCCTCGACGATGCTGATCACTTCCCATCGCGATGTTGCCGAGTGGATCCCGCTGTTCGACGACCCGATCCTGGCTCAGAGCGGGCTCGACCGGCTGGCGCACAACGCCCACCAGATCGTCATCGAGGGCGAGAATTTCCGAAAACGGCAGTCGCCCGCGCTCAGCCCGGAAACCCCAGCGCTGGTTCGCTGGTCGCTTCCCCGAGCGCACGCTCCAGCTGCCCCGCGTCCAGCGGGATCACGCTGACTGCGATCTCCAGACTGTGTTCCTCGCCGCCGACGAAGGCGCCGCGCAGCGGGCAGACGTCGCCGTAGTCGCGGCCCCAGCCGACCACCACGTGGCGGTGGTCGGGACGCACGTCGTTGGTCGGATCGAGATCAACCCAGCCGGCGCCGGGGCAGTGCACCGACACCCAGGCGTGCGAAGCGTCGGCGCCCAGCATGCGCTCCTCGCCGGCTGGCGGGTCGGTGAGCAGGTAGCCGCTCACGTAGCGGGCCGGCAGACCGAGAGAGCGCAGGCAGGAAATCATCACGTGGGCGAGGTCCTGGCAGACGCCGCGGCGCTCGGCCAGCACGCGCAGCACGGGCGTGGACACCGTGGTGGCCTCGGCATCGAAGGTGAAGTCGCGGTACATGCGGTGCATGAGGTCTTCGGCGGCTTCCAGCAGGGGCCGCCCCGGCCAGAAGCTCTCCCGACCGTACTCGCGCGACAGCTTCTCCACCGGAACGATTGGCGAGGAGAACACGAACTCGGCTTCCGGCCGCCCGGGCGCGCCCTTGCGGTACACGAAGTCGTCCCGCACGCCCTCCCAGGGCGGGGACGCCGACGCCGGATAGAACGGCTGCGGCGTTATCTCGACGAGGCTGCTCGAGTGCACGAGAAGGCGGCTGTGGGAGCCGAGGATGGAGAACTGCTCGACGGTGTTGCCGAAGTAGTCGAGGCGCGCGGTCCTGTCGGCCGCCTCGGGGTCGATGTGCAGGCGATACCAGCGAAGGCGCTGGCCCGGCAGGTCGCGGGGCCTCAGGCAGGCCGCGTGCTGGGACGTCGCCACCGGCGTGTCGTACTCGTAGCGCGTCTCGTGCTCGACGCGATACGCGAAGGTGCCGCTCGGTGTTTCCACGTTCACGACGACGCCGGGAAATACGGCAGGTCGTCCACGTGCCGGAAGTAGCGCAGCGCCAATCCGTCCGAGAGCGACCACGCCAGCGAGCGTGCGCGGCCGAGGAAGTCGGCGAGGTCGCTCCCCGGCGCGAACAACGTGCCGCCGCGGGCGTCCTTGGCGCGGCGGGCCGCC
>JBHEPB010000035.1:0-25564 GCA_046260515.1 Binatia bacterium | reverse complement strand
GATCTTGAACGATACCCATGCTTCCTCCTGACCGTCGCCGGACCGTTTCCTCTCTCCGTCACGACGAAGCGAAGGCCAGCTCCGCTGACTACACGCCGTGCGCGAGGTGAACAAGGCGGAGCGGCACCCGAGGCCCGACCTCGATCCCCGCATCCGGCCGGGAGCCTGAGCCCGCCCGCGAGCGTTGCGTGCGCATCCGCGCTAGCATCGGCCGATGCGGCGGCCAGCCTTGCTCGCGGCGGTCCTCGTGGTGGCCGGACTGACCGTCGCCGTCGCGGCTCCCGCCCTTCGCTACGACTTCGTCTACGACGACGAGGCCATGGTGCTCGAGAGAAAGCCCTTCTGGGAACTCGGCGCCGCGGCTTTCCTGGCCTCGCGACCGCACGTGACCGGCCGCCACCTTGCCGCCGTCTCCCTGGACCTCGACCGCCTCGAAGCGGGGACCGTGCCGCGCCCCTTCCATCGCACCAGCATCGCCCTGGCGGCCCTGCTCTCGGTGCTCGTCCTGGGGCTGGCGATGCGGGTCGGACTGTCGCTCTTCCCCGCGGCCGCCGCTGCCGTGCTGTTCGCGGTCCACCCTGCGCACGTGGACGCCGTCGTGTGGATCGTGTGCCGCTCCGAATTGCTGGCAGCCATCGGCGTGGTGGCGACCATGATCGTGTGCATCCGGCCGGCCGATGACGGAGCGCTTCGCCATCCCTGGCCAGCGGCGGCCGCCTCCGCCCTCTTCGCAACCATCGCGGTGCTGTCCAAGGAAAGCGCGCTCTGCCTGCCCATCCTCCTCGTCCTGGCCAGATTCTTCCTTGGGCCGCGAGTGGCCCTTGGGGCCGGCCTGGCCGGAAGCGCCGTGGCGACGGCGGCCTGGCTGGCGGTGGCCCTGCCGCTGATGGCCGACATTGCTCCGACCCAGTTCGTGGACAATCCCCTGGCCCATGTTCCCACCCTGGAAAGGATCCCCAAGGCCCTGGCGGTGCTGTGGCAGTACGCCGCCCTTCTGGTCTGGCCCCACCCTCTTCTTCCCGACCGTTCCTGGGCGATGACGAATCCGGGCATCGTCCAGGGATGGATCGCCGCCGCCGCGTGGGCGGTCGCCGCCCTGGTCGTCCTGCGCTTGCCGAGGCCTTCGGCGGCGGCTTTCGCCCTGGCGTGGATGCCGGCCGCCTTTGCCGTCACGTCCAACGTGGCTGCTCCCATCGGCGTCATCATGGCCGAGCGTCTGCTGCTGCTCCCTTCCGTCGGCGCCTGCCTGCTGGCCGGTGTCGCCGTCGAGGCCCTGGCGACGACTCCGCTTCGGCGGCGCATCGCTGCCGTTGCCGTGCTGGTCGTCGTGGCGGTGTTCTTCACGCTGTTCCGCGCCAGGGCCGCGGTCTGGGAGAACGGCGACGTCTACTTCGCCGCTTCGGTGGCCGCTTCGCCCCGCTCCGCGAAGGCCCAGTTCGATTACGGCTCGTGGATGATCCGTCGCAAGAACCCCGTGGAAGCCGAGGCCGCCCTGGCCAGGGCCGTGGAGATGATCCCGCACTTCTCGCGCGCGGCGAACCTGCTCGCCGAGTCCATGGCCAGACGCGGCGAGCCCGCCGCCGGCGCCGAGGTTTACCGTGCCTATCTCGTGCACCGGCCCGACGACGCGGCGGCCATGAAGAACCTCACCCGTCTCCTGCTCAAGGCCAACCGTCCGCAGGAGGCCGTCGAGTGGGCGCAGCGCCGCACGGCGCTCGAGCCGGGCGACCGCAACGCGCTGGAGTCGCTGGTGATCGCCGAAGGCGCCGTGCGCCGTGCGGAAGAAAGCGCGAAGCGCCGCGCGGCCGAAGGCGCGGAGCGCCCTGCTGCGGAAGGCGCGGAGCGCCGTGTGCTGAAGCCAGGCGCGGCTCCCGGACCGGTCAATCCTTGAAGGCCAGCTCGCGCAGCGGCAGGCGGTGCCGGCGCAGCAGCCGGTAGACGGCAAGGGCGCCGAGGCTGCTGCCGGCCTGGATTTCGCGGCGCTGGCGCCAGACTTCGGGAAAGCGGGCGAAGGCGTCGCGATAAGCCCGGGCCAGGATTCCCACCAGGTTCGTGCGCGAGTAGTCGCGGCGGAAATTGCTCGACATCCCCTGCCCGCTCGCCGCCGCGTAGCCCTGCATCGCGTAGCGCGCCAGGGTCCACAGGGGGCTCAGCACCAGCAGACGCAGAGGCAGCAGTCGGATCGCGTTCCAGATGCGGTTGCGCTCGACGAGATAGGCCTTGAGCGCCGAGTGGTAGCCGCTGGTGATGGACTTCTTGTGGTAAGCGACGGCCCGCGGCACGTAGCGGCAGCGCCAGCCCTTCAACTGGCCGCGCAGGCCGAGGTCGAGGTCTTCCAGGTACGCGAAGTAGGCCTCGTCGAAGAAGCCGACGTCCTCGATCATGGAGCGCCGGTAGAGGGCCGCGCAGCCGTTGGGGCAAAGCACCTCGTCCGCGTCGTCGTACTGCCCCGTGTCCTGCTCGAGCCAGCCGCGCGAGCGGCAGATCCCGTCCGGGTAGACCAGCAGCCCCGTCGAGTCGAAGACGTCGCGGCGGTCGTGCATGCGGATGTTGGCGGCGAACATTCCGTAGCCCGGATCACGGTCGGCGGCGGCCACCATCTCGGCAAGAAAGTCCTCGCGCAGTTCGGCGTCGTTGTTGAGGAGAAGGATCAGTTCGCCGCCGGCGCGCTCCAGGGCCGCGTTGTTGCCGCCGCAGAACCCGGCGTTGGCGGGAAGGGCCAGCAGGCGCACTTCGGGAAACTCGCGGCGCAGGTAGTCGGCGCTGCCGTCGCTCGACCCGTTGTCCACGACGATCACCTCGAAATCGCGGAAGGCCTGGGCGCGAAGTGATCCGAGGCAGCCGGCGAGCAGGTCGCGGCCGTTCCAGTTGAGGACGAGAATCGAGAGTCGGGGCATCGCCGGTCCGGCGTCAGCAACGCCGGACGAAACCGCCGCCTTCGCGGGGACCCACCCGGCTCTCCACCAGCTTGTCGGCCTTGGCCAGCAGCTCCTCGCCCTTGCAGTGCTTCTCGATCATCAGCGACAGGTCGCTGAGGTCGTGCAGGAGCATCTGCTCGGCCTGGGAGCGCGCGGCGGGATCCGACAGGATGTGGATGAGGTCGAGGACGAGGTCCTCCAGTTCCAGGCCTTCCAGCTCGACCGCGATCGCGAAGGCGCGGTCGATGCTGACCGGGCCTGCCGCCTCGGCGTGCAGGGTCTCGATGAGGTCGCGGGCCTCGACGACGACCGAGCCCTCCACTTCGAAGCGAAGCTGGTCGCCGGCCTGTTCCAGCAGGGCCCCGATCAGCGCCAGGGCGCCGACGTGGCCGGCCTCGTGCCTGGCCATCGACATCCAGAAGCGGTGCAGTTCGCCTTCGGCGCGGAACGTGGCCGCCAGGCGCGTGTAGATGCCCATGGCCAGCGTTTCCAGCCGCGAGGCTTCCACGATGATGTCGCCGACGGCTTGGCCCACGCGGCGTCTGCTACCAGAGCGCCACCACGGACGCGAGCCCCCCGCGCGGACGATTCGCGAACGTCCGCCTCGTGGTAGCAGCGGGCGCTTGCCCGGGGGCGACGCCCTTGCGGGCGCCCGGGCACGGCGACGATCAGGCCGAGACGTCGGCCGCCGGCGCACGGCCGCGCAGGGCCGGCGACGTCCCTAGCATCTTTTCCATCTGCTGGAGCTTGGCAGCGAAGGTGGTGTCGCCCGATTGCCTCTCTGCCACCGACCTCACCGCGCGCAGGATGGAAGTATGGTTGCGACCGCCGAGGGCGTGCCCGATTTCGGGCAGGGAAGCCGCCGTCAGCTTGCGGCACATGTAGGCCGCGATGTGGCGGGGCCAGGCCACCCTTCGCGAACGATCGCGCGACAGCAGTTCGTCGCGGGTCAGGGCATGCACCCAGGCTACCGTGTCGATGACGACGTCGAGGTCGATGGGTCCCCTCCTGGACAGGTAGGGGGTGATCATCGTTTCCACCACGCCGTCGTCCAGGGGCAGGTTCTGGTGGTTGCTGGCCGCGCGCAGGCGCGACACCAGTCCCTCGATCTCCCGCACGCTGCCCTGGAGCTGCACGGCCAGGCGGTCGAGGATGTGGTCGTCCAGGTGGATGCCGGACTCGCTGAGCTTGCCCTTGAGGATGCGCAGGCGAAGCTCGCGGTCGAGAGGGCCGAGATCGGCGAGCAATCCGCCGGCAAAGCGGCTCTGCAGTCCGCGCTCCAGGTGCTCCAGTTCGTCGGGCGGCCGGTCACTGGCCAGCGCGATGGGCTTGCCGCTCTGATGCAGGAGGTTGAAGACGTGGTAGAGCTCCTGCTGGGTCCGCTTCTTGCCGGCCAGGAACTGGACGTCGTCGATCAGGAGGGCGTCGGCGCCGCGGAACTCGCGGTGAAACGCATCCATGCGGCCACCTTGCAGCGATTCCACCATGCGTCGCGTGAAGTCCTCGCCCTGGTAGTAGAGGACGCGCTTGCCGCGGCTGCGAAGCGAATGGGCCACCGCCAGCAGCAGGTGGGTCTTGCCGAGGCCCACACCACCGTAAAGGAAGAGCGGATTGCCGCCCTCGCGCACGCTGCCCTCGGCGAGCTGGCGCGCTCCAAGGTAGGCCAAGCGGTTGCCCTCGCCGACGAGGAAGCCGTCGAAGGTTTTCTCGCGCACGGGCTTGGGCTTGGCCGGCGCCGCGGCGCGCACCGGAGCGGCAGCGGGACGCGCGGAGCGGCTGCGCTGGGCGGCCGTTGACATCCCGAGCTGGCCCACGACGACCACCACCTGGCAGGGTTTTTTCGCAGTGGCGGCCACCGATGCCTCGATGGTGGGCAGGAAGGACTGCTTGACGCGATCACGAAACAGGCCGAAAGGGGCCTCGAGGGTAAGGGTTTCTCCGTCGAAGGACCTGGCGCCGAGCTCGAGGATCCAGGTCTGGAAGTCCTTTTCGGAGACGCGCGCTTCGATCAGGGCGCAGGCTCCGGTCCACAGCCTTTCCGCTTCGTTGCTTCCGTTCACTCTTCACCTCTTTGGACGTCGTCGGGCCGGTCCGCGACGTGATCCGGGCTCTGGGTCGCGGGGATGCGACACTCGTGCTCCAGGTAAATGCCGTTCCTGTATCCGGGAAACCGCCGGGGCCACGACCTCGAACGCCGAGGATTCCGGTCACGCTCGCGCGCTCGTGGTGGTCCGTTGCTCCGTGCGGTGCGCAGTGTGTATGCGCCGGAACTGCGGTGCGCAACAACGAATGCCTTCGCGGTTATATTTCCAGCGGATTTTTCGCATCGCGCGGAGTGTGTCCGCGCATGGTGGACGGTTAGTGCGCGAACTGACGGAAGAATTGTGCAATGCACATCCGACCTGTCGATAACTCGACACGTGGCGTGCAACCAACGCATCGCTTGTGCAGAAGTTCACTGCAACGGGTCGCGGCAAGCGCAAGAGATGACCGCCGGCAGCCGCAGGCCGAGCCGGAACGACGACGCGCAACATCGCACGACGCCCGGCATGGCGACCTGGAGACGGTGAACGTAGGGCGTGGAGACTTCAGGCCGGCGGCGACGACGCAGCGGAGGCCGCCGGGGTGCCGCCAGCGGCACGCGACGAACTCCAGGAAGCAAGCGGCGTGCCTTGGCGACCGACCATGGCATGGGAACGTCCCGCCCCGAAGCCGTGCTCGAGGCAAAGAGCGGCGAACACTTCGTCCACGCTCTCGTAGCGCGGACCGCCGAGGGCGGCGAGAAGCTCCGCCATCGCCTTCCATCCCGCGAGAGCCCGTCCCGGCGCAGCGACGGCCGCCGAAAACACCTGCAAACCCTGGTCGCGATTGACGAAAGACCCATCGGCTTCGAAATGGCTGCCGACGGCGACCACATGGTCCGCGAAAGCCATCGTCTTGCCGACGGAATCGCCGATCACCACCGTCTCCGCGAGCCCCTCGAGAAAACCGCTCCAGGTGGCCTCGTCGTCCGCGACCGGGTCGCCTCTCAGGACGATCGCCGAGTCGATTCCGCCTGGAGGCGCCTGCTGCTCGGTGTAACCCAGCGCCACAAGCCCCGCCCTGTTGGGAAAACGATCGGTGGAGATCAGCTTGCCGTCATCGGGGATGTTCGACGTGGGGGGAGAAACGACGAGACAGGGCCCGGCGCCGAGGCGCTGGGCGATGGCACGCGCCAGCCACGCTTCCTCGAGCGAAGCGGAGGCCGAGGCCACCACGGCGGTACGCGAGCGGCTACGCAGGGAAGAGGCGGCGGCCGCAAGGACTTCGGAAGGGTCGGTTTCGACGAACTCGCCGGAACCACGCAGGTAACTGGACAGGAGCCGATGCTCGCCCTGATTGCGATGCCAGGTGCGCCTGCCCTCGTCGCACATCCAGTAGCCGTTCACGGAGGCGTTGGCACGGGGCTTGATGCGATAGATGCGGTCCTCGCGGGAGTCCACGTCGGTGTTGCAGCCCGTGGCGCAGCCGCTGCAGATCGACGGCGAGGAGTCGAGGTACCAGACGCGGGCACGGAAGCGGAACTCCCGGCTCGTCAGGGCGCCCACCGGGCAGATGTCAACGATGTTGGTGGCGTAGGGGTTGTCCACCTGCTTGCCGTCGGCCAGCGTCAGTTCGCTGTGGTCGCCGCGCTCCTTGACGCCCAGCTCGCAGGTGCCCGTGACTTCCTCCAGGAAGCGCACGCAGCGGGTGCACAGGATGCAGCGCTCCTGATCGAGCATGATGTCGGGGCCGACCGGGATGGCCTTGCCCTTGTCGGTCTTCTCGTCGAGCGCGAACCTGGAGTGGTAGCGCCCGTAGTCCATGTAGTATTCCTGCAGCTTGCACTCCCCCGCCTGGTCGCAGATCGGACAGTCGATGGGGTGATTGATCAGCAGGAATTCGAGGACGCCCTGGCGGGCCTCCTCCACGCGGGGGTTGTTCGACTCCACCACCATCCCGTCCTGCACGATGGTGTTGCAGCCGATCTGGAGCTTGGGCATCGGGCTGGGCTGCTTGGCCGACATGGCGCGGATGTCCACGAGGCACATGCGGCAGTTGCCCGCGACGCTCAGCCCGGGGTGATAGCAGTAGTGGGGAATCTCCTGCCCCGCCATCTCGGCGGCCTGCACGAGGTTGGTGCCGTCGGGCACCTCCACGGTCTTTCCGTTGATCGTTACGGTCGCCATCTTCGTCCTGCCTCGCCCCTCGCCTGCCTGACCGGGTCGCTCAAGCGACGGCCTTGGCCGCCTCGTGCTCGCGCCGCGTCGCCGCCTGGAACTCTTCCGGAAACTTCGCGAGGAAGCTGCGCACCGGCATCGCGGCCGCGTCGGAGAGCACGCAAATGGTGGTGCCGAGCATGCCCTTGGCCACCGTGTCCAGCGTGGCGATGTCGGCCTCGGTGGCCCGGCCCTCGTCGAAACGGATCAGCAGGGTCTCGAGCCAGCCCGTGCCCTCGCGGCAGGGCGTGCACTGGCCGCAGGACTCGTGGTGGTAGAAATGCGCGATGCGGCGCAGGGCCGCCACCATGTCGGTGGAATCGTCCATCACGATGATGCCGGCCGACCCGAGCATCGACCCGGCCTTGGCCACCGAGTCGAAATCCATCGCGATGTCGCACTCCTCGGCCTTGAGGATCGGGACCGAAGATCCGCCGGGAATCACCGCCTTCAGCTTGCGGCCGGGCAGCATGCCCCCGCAGTGGTCGAAGAGGAGGTCCATCAGCGGCGTGCCCATCGGCAGCTCGTAGACCCCCGGCTTCTTCACGTGGCCGGAGACGCAGTAGAGCTTGGGGCCGGGGCCCGACTCGGGACCGATGCCCTTGAACCACGCCGCTCCCCTTTCGAGGATGTGCTTGACGCAGGCCAGGGTCTCCACGTTGTTCACGATGGTCGGGCAGCCGAAGACGCCGAACACCGCCGGGAAGGGCGGCTTGATGCGCGGATGGGCGCGCTTGCCCTCCAGGGACTCGATGAGCCCTGTTTCCTCGCCGCAGATGTAGGCGCCGGCGCCGCGGTGCACGTAAATGTTGATCTCGCGCGAGGTGCCGAAAACGTTTTTGCCGAGGAAGCCCCTGGCGACGGCTTCGTCGATGGCCTTCTGGAGCACTTCCGCGCCGTAGGAGAATTCGCCGCGGATGTAGATGTAGGCGTCGATGCAGCCGATGGCCCACGCCGAGATGATCATGCCCTCGAGCAACTGGTGCGGGTCGTGGTCGATGATGTCCCGGTCTTTGAAGGTGCCGGGCTCGCTCTCGTCGGCGTTGCACAGCAGGTACACCGGCTTGCCGGTGCCCTTGGCGAGGAAGCTCCACTTGAGCCCGGTGGGGAAGCCGGCGCCGCCGCGGCCGCGCAGGTTGGCGTCCTTGACGGTCTCCAGGACCTCCTCCGGCTTCATCTCGGCGATCACGCGGCGAGCGGTCTTGTAGCCGCCGTCGGCGATGTAGTTGTCGATCGGCCGGAGGTCGGCCGTGACGTCGCGGTAACGAAGAAGTACGTGCTGGCTCATGCGCTTGGGGATCCGTTCCCGTGGGGAGTCGTCATCTCGAACGTTTCGATCGTCGTGGTCGCGTCTGGCTTACTTCGGCGCCGGCGAGAACGCCGTCAGCGAAGGCTCGCCCTGGATCTTGCGCTGCAGCGCCATGAGGGCGTCGAGCACGCCTTCCGGCCGCGGCGGGCAGCCGGGAACGTACACGTCCACCGGAACCAGTCGGTCGATGCCGGGGACCGTCGTATAGTTGTCGTAGAAACCGCCTGTGGAGGCGCAGGCTCCGAAAGCCATCACCCACTTCGGTTCGGCCATCTGCTCGTACACGCGCACCAGGATCGGAGCCTGACGTGCGGTGACGGTGCCGATCACCATCAGCAGGTCCGACTGCCGCGGCGTGAAGCGCGGCAAGAGGGCCCCGAAGCGGTCGATGTCGTAAGGCGCCATCGACAGCGACATGTACTCCATGGCGCAGCAGGCGGTGGCGAAAGGGTACGGGAAAATCGAGTACTTGCGCGCCCATGCCAGGGCCGCGTCCACCCGCGTCACCACCACGGCCTCCGCCAGGATGCCGGCGTCGCCCATCAACTCGGCGGGCCTTGGCCCCATCCGCAGGTTCGCAATCGGTTTCGCCATCCCGGTGTTCTAGAGTCGGATCGAAGGGTTTTCAACAGCGCGTTGCGCGCCCCGGCGGGGACCGCTAAGAGCGCGAGCCCGAACACCACCGCTGCCGCCCCGAACGGATGCCGGGCGACCCGCTTCGGGGCGCCGGCCGCGGGAACGGCGGACAAGAAAAGCACCTCGATGAACTTCGGACTGATCCGCGCTTCCCGCGACTTCGGACGCGACGACTGGCTGGCCGGCACGGCCTGCGAGCGCGTGGAGATCGAGATCGGTCCGGGCAACTGCGGCTACCTTCTGGCCGCCGCCCGTCGCGACCCCGCCTGCCTCCACGTCGGCATCGAAGTCCAGGCCTCCTGCCTTGCCAGAGTTCGCGACAGGGCGCGCAGCCGGGGTCTCCTGCCCGCCAACCTTCGCCTCCTCGAAGGCGACGGCGGCTGGATCGTGCGCCACCTGCTGGCCGCCGCCAGCGTGGACGCCTTCCACGTCTACTTCCCCGACCCCTGGTGGAAGAAGCGCCACCACAAGCGCCGCATCTTCCAGGCGGATTTCTGCCAAGCCCTCGGCCGCACCCTCGTCCCCGGCGGCGCCGTCCACGTGGTGACCGACGTGGCCCCCCTCTTCGCCGAAATCACCGAAAGGATGGAAGCCGCCGGCTTCCTCGCCCGCCCCTGGGACCGCGAAACCCCTGAAGCCGCCAGTGCCTACGAACACAAATACCGCCGCCAAGGCCGTCACTTCCAGCAGGCAGTCTTCACGCTCCGAGTCCGCTAGAAGAGCGGTCGGCTCCCCCGACGCCGCGCCGAGCCAGCTAACCCTGGACGCGCGAAGCGCCGTCCCGCGATCCCGGTAACCAACCGATCGCCCCCCCCATCGGAAAATGTACCGGTCCCCATTTCCCGGGACGCGCGAAGCGCCGTCCCGCGATTCCAGCAACAGAGGAAGCGCCAATCTTGGAGGTCGGGGGCCGGGGCCTGCGGGCGGGCGTCTCCGCAGCGCAGCGAGGACTAGCCCGCGCGCAGGCCCCGGCCCCCGACCGATAGCGACCTTACGCTAAGAAAGGTGAAGCGACTTCGAGGAGAGAGGTCAGGCCGCGCCGCTGGCGCGATCGTGGCGAATGAAGTCGCGGGCGACGCGGGCGATGCCCGCCGCGTCGAGTCCGTGCTTGGCGTAGAGTTCATCGCCCGTACCCGACTCCCCGTACCCATGCACCCCGTGGATGCGGATGGCCACCCCGCGGGTTTCCGCCAGGGCTTCGACCACCGCTCCGCCGACTCCGCCGACCACCCCGTGGTCCTCGACCGTCAGGATGCGCCCGCAGTGGGCAGCAGCCTTCTGGAGGGCGTCAGTGTCGATCGGCTTGATCGTGTGAAGGTTGAGGACGCCGACCGAAAGCCCCTCGGAAGCAAGGCTTTCCGCCGCGCGAAGGGCCCCGCCCAGGACCCCGCCGGAGGCCACGATCATCAGGTCGTTGCCCTCGCGGAGCTGTACCGCCTTGCCGAACTCGAAGCGGTAGTCCGCGCCGTTCACGTCGTCGAGGTTCTGGCGGGTCAGGCGGATGTAGGCCGGCCCGCCCACGTAGTCGGCGAGGAACTCGGTGGCCCTCTCCGCTTCGATCGCGTCGCCAGGCTGCAGGACCACCATGTTGGGCAGCGAGCGCATCAGGGCGATGTCCTCGAGGCCCATCTGCGAGTAGCCGTCCTCACCAATACCGATGCCGGAGTGGGTCCCCACCAGCCGGACGTTGGCGTTGTTGTAGCCCACCGACATGCGGATCTGCTCGAAGCGGCCGATCAGGAAGCACGCGAAGCTGGCGATGAAGGGCGTCAGGCCGGAAAGGGCCATGCCGGCCGCCACGCCCACCATGTTCCCCTCGGCGATGCCGAGTTGAAAGAAGCGGTTCGGGTAGGCGTCGGCGAACTTCTTGGTCTGCACCGAGCTGGCCAGGTCGGCGTCGAGGACCACCACCCTGGGGTGGCTGGCGCCGACGCGCAACAAAGCTTCGCCGAACGCGGCGCGGGTCGCCTTTCCCATGGCTAGGCCACCTCCAGTTCGGCCAGGGCCCTTTCGAGCTCCTTGTCGGTCGGGGCCTTGCCGTGCCAGGCGTGGGTGTCCTCCATGAAGGAAACTCCTTTGCCCTTGACGGTGTCGGCGATGATCACGCTGGGCCGGGTCGTTTCCGCCTCGCAGCGGGCGAAAGCGTCCAGGAGAGCTTCCACTGAATGTCCGTCGACTTGCAGAGCATTCCAGCCGAACGACTCGAACTTTCCGGCCAGCGGCTCCAGGTCCATGATCTCGCGCACGTGGCCGTCGAGCTGAACCTTGTTGTAGTCCACGATGGCCGTCAGCTTGGGCAGACAGAACTTGCCGGCCGCCATGGCGGCTTCCCAGATCTGCCCCGCCTGGAGCTCGCCGTCGCCCAGGAGGCAGTAGGTGCGGTAGTCGTGGCGACCATCCAGTTTTTCGGCCATGGCCATGCCGACCGCCACGGAGAGACCCTGTCCGAGGGAACCTGTAGCCGCCTCCATGTAGGGCAGACGAACGTGGTCGGGGTGGCCCTGAAGGCGGCTCTCGATTCGGCGCAAGGTGGCCAGCTCTTCACGGGGAATGCAGCCGGCCCTGGCCAGGGCGGCGTAGACCACCGGAACGCCGTGCCCCTTCGAGATGATGAAGCGATCCCTGTCAGCATCGTCGGGGTGGCCGGGCTTGTAACGAAGGATGCGGAAGTACAGGCAGGCGACGATCTCGGCGGCCGACAGCGACCCACCCGGGTGGCCCGATCCGGCGGCGTGGATCATGCGCAGGGATTCGACCCGCAGTTCGCGCGCGATCTCTCGGAGTTGTTCGGGGGAGTTCACGGCGGACGGAAAGTGCCCTCCCCGGCCACGGGAGTCAACAACGGAAAAATCACAGTGACGCGCCGCTGCACAGCGGCGCGAGCGCGCGGATCAGGGCCGGCCGCTCCAGTGCGTGAGGCTGCGCGCTCGCTGCTGGTCGGCCAGCACGTTGAGGAATTTCACCTCCGGCATTCCGCTGCCGACGGCGATGGCCGACAGTCCGCAGTTGTCGGTGCGGATGCGCCGGTACTGCCCGAGCGGGGTGGCCAGGAAATGGCAAAGCAGGGTGCGGATGATGTCGCCGTGGGTAACGAAGAGCACGCACTCCCCGCCGCGCACCGCAGACAGCGCCGCCAGGCCCCTGCCCTGCACCGTGGCCACGGTCTCGCCCCCCGGCGTGGGCATGGCCACCGGGTCGGAAGCGAAGGCCAGGTAGCGGGGATCGGCGGCGACCTCCTCGTAGGTCTTGCCCTGCCAGTCGCCGAAGCGAACCTCGACGAGGCGAGGATCGCTCGTCACGGGCACGCCCAGCGACGAAGCGACGATGTCGGCCGTTTCGGCCGCTCGCCTCAGCGGACTGGTGACGATGCGATCGATCCCGAAACCGGCCAGCAGTGCGGCAGCCTCCGTGCACTGCCCCCGGCCCTGGCCGCTGAGCGCGATGTCGAGGTCGCCCATGATCCGCTTCTCGCGGTTCCAGGCGGTCTCGCCGTGGCGCATCAGCAGGAGGGTTGCGCCGGCGGCGCCGTCCTCAGGCCGCATTGCGGTCGCCGCCGCCCGAGGGCGGGCGAAGGCCACAGAACTCCTCGTAGTCGATGAGGGCATTGATCGTGGGATTGTCGCCGCACATCGGACACTTCGGGTCGCGGCGCAGCTTCATCGTCCTTACCTCGAAGCCGAGAGTTTCCACGTGGGCCAGGCGGCCGATGAGCGGCGTGCCGGCGCCGAGGATGAGCTTGATGGTCTCCAGCGCCTGGATGCAGCCGACGAGGCCGGGCAACACGCCGAGCACCCCGGCCTCCGCGCAGCTCGGCGCCATGCCCGGCGGCGGCGGCTCGGGAAAGAGGCAGCGGTAGCAGGGCCCTGCCCCGGGCTTGAAGACGGTGACCTGGCCCTCGAACTGGAAGATGCTTCCATGGACGTTGGTCTTGTTTGTCATGACGCAGGCGTCGTTGACGAGATAGCGGGTGGGGAAATTGTCGCAGCCGTCCACGATGATGTCGTAGTCCGCGATGATGTCGAGGATGTTCGACGAATCGAGGCGGGTGCGATGCTCGATGACGCGCACGTCGGGATTGAGGGCCTTGATGGTCTTGGCCGCCGACTCCACCTTCAGGGTGCCCACGCGGTCGGTGGTGTGCAGGATCTGCCTCTGCAGGTTCGACAGGTCCACGACGTCATCGTCTACGATGCCGAGGGTGCCCACGCCGGCCGCCGCCAGGTAGAAGGCCACCGGCGAGCCGAGGCCGCCGGCCCCGAGGCAGAGCACCTTGGCGTCCAGCAGGCGCGCCTGTCCCGCTTCCCCGACTTCGTCGAGGAGGAAGTGGCGGCTGTAGCGCGACACTTGCTCGCGCGTGAACGCCCGGTCCTGGACCCAGGGAAATCCGCCGTTCTTCCAGGCCCCGAAGCCGCCGCCCATGGAGCGCACGTCGGTGTAGCCCATCTCCTTCAGGATGCGGCCGGCCAGCAGGGAGCGGGTCCCGCTCTGGCAGTAGGCCACGATGGGCGTCTTCTTGTCGGGCACGTGGCCTTCGACCTGCATCTCGAGGAAACCGCGGGGCACGCTGATGGCGCCGCCGAGGTGGCCGTCACGAAACTCTTCTTTCTCGCGCACGTCGAGGACGACGGTGCCCGGCCCGGTTTCGACGACACGACGGACTTCGTCGGCCGTCACTTCGGGCACGAGGCGCCGCGCTTCGTCGAGGATCTCCTGGTAAGTCTTCGGCATGAATCTCTCCTGCTGGGACGAGGCCCAGCATGCTAAACGCCACGTCCGGCGATTGGTAATCGCGGGCCACGGGCCGCGAGGATGCCCTGCCCCGCACGCCGCGTTCCTTTCCCCTCAGCCCTGGCGACCGTCGTACAGGTCGGCCCGGTACAGCAGCCAGGATGCGACGGCGCGGGCGTAGGCCGGATGGACGAGGGCCCTACCCCACCGGATGGAAGCGACCAGGGGACGGCGGCGCGAAAGGTAAAAGGGGTCTTCGGTGACGCCGAAGAAAAAGCGGAGCTTCTCCCTGTCGGTCCGCCGCAGGAGCCCGGCTCGCCACAGGCAGAAAAAGATCACGAGTCGGCGTTCGCCTTGCCGGCTTCGGCGCGCCTGTACGAGTCGATCATCTGCTCCATGAGCGCGCCTTCGCCCTTTTCCTTCATCACGTGGGAGCGTCCCATCAGGACCGACTTGTCCTCGATGAAATCCTCGCGCGAATAGCCGGCGACCCGCGGGTGCACCGAGGTGTCCATGCGAATGGCGTCGCAGGGGCAGGCTTCCACGCACATGCCGCAGTAGATGCAGCGCAGCGTGTCGATCTCGTAGCGCAGGGGGAACTTCTCGACGGTGGGATCGGGGTGCTCGCCGGCCTCGATGTGGATGCAGCGCGCGGGGCAGGCCGTGGCGCAAAGGAAGCAGGCCGTGCAGCGCACGGAATCGTCATCCTTCAGCGTGAGGCGGTGGCTGCCGCGGTAGGCGGGGCCGTACGTCATGTACTGCTCGGGATACTGGAGCGTAACGGACGCCTTGGTGTCCCTGGCCACCCCGAACTGGTGGCCGATGTGGAGGAACAGGTTGCGCCAGAAACGGCCGCCGGTGACGAACAGGCCGCGGATCACCTCGGGCACGAAGAGGCGTTCGCTGAAGTTGAGATCCTCGGGACGACGCAAGGGTTCCCTCCGCCCTGTTGGCCGGGTCAGGCCGCCGATTTGGCGGCGGCCCCGATGCTCGGCCGGGCGAGCAGCCTGGCCTTCCAGGCATGGACGTTCACCAGCGATGCATCGATGTTGATGCCGAGCTGGGGAAGCATCAGGAGGGCCGGAGCGAAGGCCACATCGGCGAGCGAAAACTCGGCGCCGAGGTACTCGCGGCCGCTCAGTTCGCGCTCAAGCATCTGCAGGGCCTTGCCGACGGCTTCGCGGGCCGCCTGGGAGCGAGCCTCGTCTTTTTCCGCGGCCTTGCCGTCCTTCTCGAGGGCCATCACGGGGAGCGTGAAGGCGCGGTCGGCAAAGTCCACGAGGAGGCGGATCCGCGCCCTCTCCCCCGAGTCCTCCGGAAGCAGTTCCGGCGGATGGGGATACTCGTCGTTGAGGTACTCGTTGATGATGGTGGACTCGTAGACCACGCTCGATTCATCCACCAGCACGGGCACTTTGCCGAATGGGTTCAGGCGGCGGAACTCTTCGCTCCGCTGCTGGCCCTTGGCCAGATCGACCTGCACGGAATCAAAGGAGAGCTCCTTTTCCGCGAGAACGATTCGAACCTTCCTTCCGAAGGGGCATCCTGGATAGTCGTAAATTGTCATTGTCTGGGCCTGCGCAATCGGCACTTCCTAGTGGAAAACCTGCGAGGGTGCAATGCGGACGCCTCAGTGCTTGTGTTCGGCAGGCAGTTCGAGGACCACGGAGATGAGGTTCCGGACGGTCTCGTCGGGGTGCTTTTCGTGCTGTTCGTGCAGGAACCCGGCACATTCCGGACAGGCCCGCATCTGTCCGAGGCCCGCGGCGGCGGCCAGCGCCGCTTCTCCTTTCTTCTCGACCACGATCCGCGAGAGGACCGCAAAGGACGCCGGCCCGCCGATGGTCGCCAGGGCTTCCCCGGCCGAGCGGCTCATCGAATCCCCGCGCCCGACCTCCTCGCCGAGAAGGGCCACCACCTTTTCTCCCCCCGCCTCGCCCAGTCCGCGGACGACGGCCGTCCGCACCTCCGGCGTCTCGCTGCCGGATTCGAGCAGGGCCTTGGCTATACCAAACGCTTTGTCGTCGGCGGCAGCCCGCCGGCCGAGCGCCGCGGCGGCATAGCCGCGCATCTCCGGGGAGCCCGACGCGGACAGGGTCATGAGACGATCGGTGGTCGGCCCCTGCCCGAGGGTTTCGAGGCCCTGGAGGGCGGCAGCGCCGGTGGCGTCGTCCTTCTCGGCCAGACTCGAGAGCACGGGCGCCAGGCCGACAACCTTCGCCGCCGCGAGGGCATCCACTACGCTCCCCTTCTCTGCCGGCGGCGCATCGCCGCCGAGGTAGGCGGCAACGTCCGGGAGCGCTTCCTCGCCGAAGTCCCTGGCGAGAGCGGGGTATCCGGCGATGTACGCCGCGGCCTCCTCGCGCAGGACCGTCACTTTGGAGCCGAGGGAGGCGGCCACGGCGCGCAGCTGCCCCTTCCAGCGCTCGAGGCCCTTGATGTCCATCGCCGCCAGGTAGGCCCCGAGATGCTTGCGGACCTCGGGGATCTCGTCGCCCCGGAATGCGAACCGCTTGCCTCCGGCCAGTTCGTGGCGCCGGGTATTGGGCAGGTTGTCCCTCCAATAGGAGTTCTCCGGCAGCAGGCGAATCGGTGCGAAGACGTGCTCATTCCTCTTGAGGGCCGGTGCCTCGCGTTCGTCGTGGGGAACCTCATAGACGACCATGAGGTTGCGCGGCTTGGCGCCCTCCGGGGCCCACAGCAGGTCGCTGAAGATGGAAGGGAACACCAGCACCTTCCCTTCCCGAAAGCTGAGGGGTGTGCCGAAGGCCACCGTGCCCACGGCCCAGGCTTTCTCCGCTTCGTGGAACAGGGTCTTTCTCGCCGGGGGAGAGGCCGCCGCGGCGGTCGTCGCGCCCAGCAGGAGCGCCATCACGGAATAACGGATCGTCTTCAGCATCGGTGTCCCTCAAAAGGAAAAGGCGGGGGTTCCGAGAGGAACCCCCGCCTTTTCCTTTTAGCAACGCGGGACGGGCGGACCAACCCCGCTAGGAAGCAGACTAGAGCCCCGGACAGCTCGTGCCGCCGTGGCACAGGTTGTCGCCGTCGTCGAAGAACAGCGGGTTCGAGTAGGCAAGAGCGAGAGCGCCTTGCTCCCCGAGGTTCCAAGGCAGCGGACCGCCCGAGTCCGTGAGGCCGGCCAGCGTGCCGTTTCCGGCCGTCGCCAGGTCCTGGGGCTGCATCGGGAACAGGGGCGCCGAGACGCCGTCCGTGCCGCGCACCACCACCACGACCCAGGTGTCGCCGGTGATGGTCACCGGAATGGACACGTCGGTGACCTGGCGGGTTCCCGAGCCCGAGACGCCCGCGCTCGTACCCACGCTGAAGTCGACGCCCTTGGTCAGGCTCATGGTCGGCGTCACCGTTGCGCACTTCGACGGGTTGATCACGCCGAAGAAGGTCCACTCCGACTGACAGTTCGGGGTCGAGTTCATGTACACGTCGATGGTGTCGTACTCGGCCCAGGTCGGTGCCTCAATGTGGAGGTTGATGCTGTTCGCGTTCGGACCGGCGGTGAAAGCCACCGTGCGCTCGACGCCGAGAGCGTGCGAGGCCGTCGCGGCCACGCCGTTCTCGAGTTCCACCGTCATGAACGGTCCATTCGAACCGATGGCGCGCATCGCGTTCACGTTGGTGGCAATCTCCGCAGGATCGATGGACCCAGGAGCGTCCGTCGATGACGCTACGAAGGTGCGGGGGCCGCCCGCCTGAACGGAAATGCTGCTGTGCGTATCGGAGTCGGCCGTGCCGGCCTTGAAACGGCCCTGGTTCAGCAGGTTGAACCAGTCGCCCATGTTATCGCCGCGCAGCAGCGCCGTCTGTCCGCGTCCCGCTTCGATCCAGACCTCGAGCGCCGTGAAATCGTCGTCGTAGAGGTTGGCGACGAGCGGATCGAGGCGCAGGTAGGAGCCCAGGTTCTGGCCGGTAAGCGTGCAGGTCCCTGCGCCCGCGCAGGCGCTCACGTTCGGGCAGGTGCCGCCGGGGCAGTCCCCGACCACGGTGCAGGTGTTGCCGTCGTTGGCGCCGCCGAGGCAGATCTTCACCTGGCAGGGCAGCCCGGGGTTGGTGCCGCCCACGCAGCGGTACACGTCGTTGCTGCTCGCCGGCGGATTCTGCTCGGTGTCGATGCCGAGCATGTTGAAGTGGCCGAGGGTCCCGCTGTTGAAGTGGTTGACCTGGATCACCTGGGCGCCCGGGTAAGCTTGCCCGGAGTCGTAGATCTCGCCAGGGAGCAGGTCGTAGACCCCGTTGCTCGGGTAGCCGGCGCCGTTCAAGTCGCCCGGATGGAAACTCCAGTCCGGAGTCCCGCCGGCGAGCTGGCCGCCATCGACCGTGATCGGCCAGATGTTGAAGTGGCCATAGTGGCTGGTTGTGGCTTCCACCGACGGCGCCGTGCCGATCAGGGCACCGACGCCGAGGCCGGCGACCTCGTCCGACAGGTCGTGGGTGAAGTCGTGGTCGGTGTTGACGAAGAAGTCCACACCCTCGGCCAGCATCGAGATGATGCGGCGCTCGCGCGAGACCGCGCTGTCCGGGCTGTTGATCATGTGCACGTGGGTGTCGATGGACACAAAGCCCGTCGTGTCGACCACCTGGTTGACCACGGCGTTGACCGTGTTGGTCCCGCCGGCGGTGACGGTGATGATCTCGTCGTACACGTCGTACTCGTAGCCGTGGGAGACGACGACGTGGTAGGTGCCGGGCTCCAGGTTGAAGCTGCCGGTGGTGCCGCTGGCATCCGCGAAGACGGCCGCCGCAAGGCCAAACACGTCGCCCTTTTCCTCGAAGTCGAAGCCGAAGAAGCGCCCGGTGAAGGCGGCGCCGAGCCCCGTGTATTCGTCGTTGAGCGGGTCGGGACTGGCCGGAATACCGACCACGGAGACCTTGGCGGCGATGTCGATTCCCGCCTGGTCCTCCACGTTGACGACGACGGTCCCGGTGTCGGGGAGGGCCACATCAAGAACGATGGTCTTCTTCTTCTTGAGCTCCACAGGGGTCTGCGCGGGCTCCGCGCTGCTGCCCTCGTACGGCGCACCGGCCTTGCGGACAGCGACGCGGTACTCCCCGGGAGGAACGACCATGCGGTAGAACCCGGCCTCGTCCGTAAGAGTGGACGAGAAGATGTTCACGCAGTTCTCGGGATCAGGATCGGGGCAGTTGGCGGCGAAGTTGATGAAGTCGTTGAGAAGAGTGACGTGGGCGCCGGCCACGGGGGCGCCGCCCACCGTCACGACACCCTGCAAAACGGCCTTGTCGCGTGCGAAGATCTCGCTACGGGCCTGGCTGACGTCACCCACCGTCTTCCCAACGTGGAACCAGCGGCGAAGGGTCTTCGAACCGTTGGCAGGAACCGTGAACCCGCCCGCGTCGAGCTTCTGGGCCTGGCTCGCGAACAGAAGGTTGAGCAGGTTGTTGTTGTGCACCGCCGCATAGACGCCGGAGGAGGAGAAAGCGCCGATCTCGATGGTCGATCTCGACCCGGGGTTGGTGGGCGCGAAGATCAGGCCGTAGGTGACGCCGGCCGCATCGAGGCCTCCCTGGAACGCCAGGTAGTCGAGGGGCTGGCCGCCGCGGGGGTCACTGGCCGCGAAGCTGGCCCCGTTGCGAAGCTGGGTCTCGCCGAAGCCCTGGCCGGGACCGAAGGGCTCGAGTTGGCCGCCGGGATTGATGAAGTCGCCCATGTAGTACTTGCGCAGCACCCCGCCGGTATCCGTAACCTTCGTGGCCATCTGGATGGTGTTCGAGTAGGGCGTCAGCGTGAACTCCGTCGAGATCTGCACGGGGAGGTCGCCGTCCACGGCGTTGTTCGGCACCGAGAGGCCGGCGGCGAGGACGAGGATGTCGCCCTTGATCGTGTCGAACAGGTCGTCGGGACCGCTGGAGCTGATGACGGCCGCATTGCCATCGGTTCCGTCGTTCTCCACCGTCACCATGTCGGTGGCCTGGGAGGAGGAGATGTGGACGAGGGGCTGGATGCCCATCCAGCTGTCGCGGTCGTCGGCGGGATTGTCGCGCACGAGGTCGGCGTCGATGATCTGGCCGCCGTTGAGCAGCATGAAGGAGTGCTGGCGGCCGGGCGCCCGGATAACCGCCCGGACGTTGCCGTTGCGGATCATGTAATCGCCCGTTCTGCCCATGGCCAGGGGGCCGCCGATCAGGTCGGCGGGATTGACGATCTGGAAGGCCTCGGCGCCATTGGCGAAGGGAGCGGTCGCGGGCAGGCAGTTCAGCTTGAACTTGGCCTTCGCGCCCTTGCCGCTGTCCGTGACGGCAAGCGCGACGTTGGCCTTGTTCTTCTTCATCGTCGGCATGCAGTAGTCGTCGCAGTCGAGGTCGCTCACGCACTTCTCGCCCGCCGGCGTCGCGCAGATTCCGCCCTTGGACTTGAGATCCACCTTGACCGGGATGTCGGCGTCGGTGCAGGCCTCGCCGACGTTGGGCAGGATGGACTCGAGCGCATCCTGGAGGGCCCGTCGGTTGTAGACGGCCGACGGGAGCTTCAGGGCCTTGTTGACGTCCTTCACCGAGGGCTTGGTGACCTCTCCGTCGGATACGGGAAGGACGTCGCATCCCGCGTTCGGAATGTTCAGGCAGGCGCCGACGCGAAACGTGCAAGCGCCGTTCACGGCGCCGTCGCCGTCGCAGGCCGCGCCGTCCACGCAGGTGATCTTCTTGGGATCCGCCGGCGGTGTGCCCGCGCCGTCCATGTCCACAGCCACCGCGAGGCGACACTG
Organism: Binatia bacterium; assembly: GCA_046260515.1. GTDB lineage: Bacteria > Desulfobacterota > Binatia > UBA1149 > CAITLU01 > DATNBU01. The sequence goes on along the minus strand of JBHEPB010000035.1, from coordinate 5,001 downwards.
GTCGGTCAATCCGCCGTCCGCGAAGAGACAGTCGGCGGGGTTGTCCACGCTGTTGTCGAACGTGTCGATGCAGGCGGCATGGGCTTCGATTCCCCCGAAAACCAATGCAGCCGAGACGAACCCGGCCAAGCCGAGCTTATTCCAATTGTTCATGGACCCCTCCAGACGAGAAACCGACAGTGATCGGACGAAAGCCTGCTCCGGCCGGCCAGCCGAAACCGGGGCGAAGGTATGTTCCGCGACAGGGCTTAGTCAAGCTCGCATCCGCCCATACCGCTTCGACTTTCGCGAGCTTACACTTCGGGTGCCGGGCGGTAATACGATGGCCGCGCCGCCGACAATCCCGCCGGGGGTTCGGGCACTCTCTGGTGCTGGCGCCTGGCCAGACGCAGGAGCACTTTCAGCGAGCTCTCGAACTCCTCGATGGGCTTCACCTCGACGAGGTCGGCGTCGATGAGTTCCTGCATGACGCGCCGTCCCAAGTCGGTGCGGGTGATAGTGATGGTCCACCCCATGCACCCCACCCCGCCGCAGGAAACGTCAGCGAGTTCAGCCGAGAAGTCGCCGCAGTGGTGGCACTCGGGCCTCGCGTACTCCTGGGCTTCGCGCAGGCCGATCTTCACGAGTTCGCCGCCCTTGCGGTAGACGAGGACCTCGCCCTTCACGTTGAACTTGGCGATGTCGGTGAGCGGGATGCCCATCTCGTCCTGGATCTTTCGAACCATCAGCCCCTCGAAGTCGAAGACTTCCGAGCACAGCAGCCCCACCCTGAGGGCGATGCGGTCGGGGGGATCCTTCAAGCTGCGGGTCTGGCGGTCGATGATCTTGTCGCGCTTCTTCTCGGTGCGGATGAAGTCGGTGTCGCGGTGCTCGGCCTTGCGGGTGGGGGTGATCTGGCAGGGAACCCCGACGAAGGCCACGCGCTCGCAGTTCTTCTCGCCGGCCTGCTCCAGGGCAAGATCGTTCGGGCAGTAGGTGTACCAGGAGCCGGCAGCCGCGAGGATTTCCTCTTCGGTCGTGGCGCACATGGGACGGGGGCCGCAGGGCCTGTCGGGGTCGGGCGCCGAGACCACGGCGCCGTCGATGCGGCCCGTGCGCAGGGCGTGGAGCAGCAAGGCCGTCACCACGCCGCCGTCCTGGGCAACCTCGAGGACGCGCGGGTCCTTCACGCGGGCGGCGTAGATCTCCTGGTAGGTGCCGAAGCCGCCCGAGTAGGTGGCGCCTTCCTGACCGGCGAACACCGTCGCCGGCAACTGAAACTCGCGGGGCTGCAGACGGGGGCACACCTGGGCGCAGACGTCGCAGCCGATGCCCTCGCTGATGCCGCAGTAGTCGAACGCTGCACTCTCCTTGGCCGTCTGCTTGGGCTTGCCGTCCACGTACTCGATGACGTTGTGGGGGCAGACGAGCACGCAGGTCCCGCACTCGCAGCAGGAGCCGTAGGCGACCACGTCGTTCATCATGTCCTTGAAGGACGGCTTCGCGGGATACGTCGGCTGTTCCACGGGATCTCCTGGGTCTTCGTTGTGCGGGACGTTCTCAGCTTTCCCCGGCGTAGTGGAGCAGCGAATGCACCGGCACGGGGGCCAGCGCCGCCCTCCCGCCGAGAAAGGCCAACTCGATGAGAAAGCCGCACTCGATGACGCTTGCGCCGCAGGCCTCGACCAGCGAAATGGCCGCACGAGCCGTTCCCCCCGTGGCCAGCAAGTCGTCGAGAAGGACCACCCTGGAAGAAGCCGGAAGCGCGTCGCGGTGGATCTCGAGGGAATCGCTCCCGTACTCGAGCTGGTAGGTAACGGTGTGGGTGTCGTGGGGCAGCTTGCCTGGCTTGCGCACGATGCAGAGGCCCACGCCGAGGGCATAGGCCACCGGCGCCCCGACGAGAAAGCCCCGCGACTCCACCCCGACCACCGCATCGATCTTGCCGCGGTAGCGCTCGGCCAACAGGTCCACGACGTGGCGCAGGGCAGGCCCGCTGGCCAGCAGCGGCGTGATGTCCTTGAACTGGATCCCCGGCTTCGGGAAATCCGGAACGTTGCGAATGAGCGAATCGAGATCCATGAGGTCCGGCGAACTCCGCGCCCCTTCCACGCCAGGTGTCAGGGCCAGTCCAGTCGAAGCGAGGCGAGGCTGCGCATGGCTTCGTAATTGGTGAAATCGAGGTGAAGCGGGGTCACCGAGACGAGACCGTCGCGGATCGCGGTGAAATCGGTGCCCGGTTCGTCCTCGAAGTCGAGTTCCGTCCCGCCGATCCAGTAATACTTGCGCCCCCGCGGGTCGTCCTTCTCGACAATGGCGTCGCCGTAGCGGCGCTTGCCTTGGCGCGTGACGGCGAAACCCGTCGGCGACGGCAGGTCCGGAACGTTGACGTTGAGCAGAGTGTCCGGCGGCAGCCCCGTCTTTCTCAGCTGGGCGACGAGCGAGGCCGCGAAGCGCCCCGCCGCGTCGTACTGGAAGGCCACGCGCCCCACCTGGGAGAAAGCCACCGCGGGCACGCCGAGCAGGACAGCCTCCATGGCCGCCGACACCGTGCCCGAGTAGGTGATGTCGTCGCCGAGATTGGGCCCCCGGTTGATGCCCGAAACGATGAGCCACGGCCTTTCGGAGAGGAGTCCGTTCAGAGCCAGGTTGATGCAGTCGGTGGGGGTGCCGTTGACGGCGATCCAGCCCGGCTGGATCTCATCGGCCCGCAGCGGCCTGTCGATGGTCAGCGCATGACTGACGGCCGAGCGCTCGCGGTCGGGAGCCACCACGAGGACGTCGTCGATGTGCTTCAGGGACTCGACGAGTCGGGCGAGGCCGCTCGACTGGATGCCGTCATCGTTGCAGGCGAGGATCATGGGCCGGCGATCATTCCCGCGCGAGCGCGGCAGAGCAACCGGGCGGGTCGTCGGCAGGGGGTCGTCAGCACGGATGCTTCTTCAGGTGCCCGAACGAAAGAAGCCGGAGGGCACTGCTGCCCTCCGGCTTCTCGATGGTCGGGGTGACTGGATTTGAACCAGCGACCACTCACACCCCAAGCGAGTGCGCTACCAGGCTGCGCCACACCCCGAAGACCGCGGACGATAACGACGCAGCGTGTGCAAGGCAACCGGGCGACTTACAAGTCGTAGCCCGTCTCGCCGTGGGCGGCCAGGTCGAGGCCCATTCTTTCCTCTTCTTCGGTCACGCGAAGGCCCATCGTCAAGTCGAGGATGCGGGCGAGAACGAAAGTGACGCCGAAGGCGTAGGCCACCGTGGCGGCCACGCTCACCAGCTGTACCCAGACCCGGCCCACGTTGCCGGCATCCAGCAGGCCGCCGCCGCCGTCCGCGGTCATGGCGGTCACGCAGAAAATGCCGGTGGCGATGGCCCCCCAGGCCCCGCCCACGCCGTGAACGCCGAAAGCGTCCAGGGAGTCGTCGTAGCCGAGGCGGCTCTTGAGGACCACGGCCCCGTAGCAGAAGCCGGCCACCGTGGCGCCGATGGCCAGGGCGCCCGTGACATCGACGAAACCGCAGGCCGGCGTGATGCCGACCAGGCCCGCCACCGCTCCGGAGGCGAACCCGAGGGCGCTGGCCTTGCCGCGGTGCAGGGCTTCGATCAGGCACCACATGGCAGCTGCCGTGGCCGCCGCCACGTGCGTGACCACGAAGGCGTTGACGGCCGTGGCGCTCGCCGACAGGGCGCTGCCGCCGTTAAAGCCAAACCAGCCGAGCCACAGGATACCGGCCCCGAGCACCGACATCGTCAGGTTGTGGGGCTTCATGGCGCTGTGAGGGAAACCGATGCGGCGCCCGAGGACCATGGTCAGGGCCAGGGCCGAGACGCCGGAACTGATGTGGACCACCGTGCCGCCGGCGAAGTCCAGGGCGCCCATCCCGAACAACCAGCCGTCCGAGGCCCACACCCAGTGGCAGATGGGGTCGTAGACCAGGGTTCCCCACAGCAGGATGAAGACAACGTAGGTGCTGAACTTGAGTCGTTCGGCGATGGACCCGCTGATCAGGGCCGGCGTGATGATGGCGAACATCATCTGGAAGATCATGAACAGGCTGTGGGGGATGGTCGTTCCCGGCCAGGGAGCGTCGCTCGCCACACCCTGGAGGAAGGCGTAGCCGAAGCCGCCCACGAAGGGACCGCCCTCGCTGAAGGACAGCGAGTAACCGATGACGACCCACTGCAGGGTCATCACGCCCATCGCCATGAAGCTGTGCATGAGGGTGGACAGTACGTTCTTCGAACGCACCATGCCGCCGTAGAAGAGGGCCAGGCCCGGCGTCATGAACAGCACCAGGGCCGTCGAGACGAGGACCCATGCGGTGTCGGCCTTGTCGATGGCAGGAGCATCGTCGGCCAGCGCGGTCCCGGCGGTCAGGTTCAGCAAAGCGACGAGAAAAGGAAGCGCCCGAAAGAGCGCGCGAGAATGAGGCATTGGTCCCTCCGGCGGTGGTTCTGGTCGGCCGATGCCCCTGCACCGGCCACGACAGTGGCGACCCCGGTTCAGCAACCGACGTGCCAGAAGAAAACCACGCAAACCCAGCCGCCGCGCGGCCATCTGCTTCTTCAGCAGGCAGGGCCGAGCCCGAGCGTCAGGCAGTGCCCAATCGCAAGGCAGGCAGACGGGGTACAGGATGGGAGGGGCGCAGCGGCCCCCGACCTCTCAGTTCAGAGAGTCGCGGATGCGGACGAGGGCTTCGCGAATCTCAGCCAGTGCGCCGGTGGCCGCCTGCGGATTGGCGGCCTCGGGAGCCGCCTCCTCGCGAAGCTTCTTGCGGGCCCCTTCGATGGTGAAGCGGCGAGTGTGCAGGAGGTCCTTGATCCGGAGCAGCAGTTCGACGTCGCGACGGCGGTAAAGGCGATGCTTGGAGCGCGTCTTGCCGGGCTTGAGGATGCTGAATTCGGTCTCCCAGTAGCGGAGAACGTAAGGCTTGACGCCCACGATGCGGGCCACCTCGCCGATCTTGAAGTAGAGCTTCTCGCCGAGGAGAGCCGCTACGGCGGGGCTGACTTCCCCCGAGG